>NZ_JBGOGX010000006.1:0-46816 GCF_054788455.1 Pseudomonas sp. ZL2
AGATTAAATTCCGAAACCCCTATCTGCGTATGCAGGTAGGGGTTTTGTCTTTCTGACATTTTCCTCTGTGCGCACTGTCCCTGTGGGAGCGGCGGTGCGACGCCTCGACTTGCCCCGCGATGCGATGTGGCTGACAGAAGGGTATCGCGGGGCAAGCCCGCTCCTACATCGGTTAGAATAGCGCCCTCGCGTTGACTCAGAAGTTCACTATGTCAGAACCTGCCGACCCCCATCAGCTCGCCGACTTGCCCCTCAATGACCTGGTGGCCTGTCACGAATGCGACCTGCTGATGCGCAAGCCTGTGCTCAAGCAGGACGAAAAGGCCCACTGCCCGCGCTGTGGCTACGAGCTCTACGCCCATCGGCACAATGTGGTCCAGCGCAGCCTGGCCCTGGTGCTGGCAGCCTTGCTGCTCTATGTACCGGCCAACTTCTTGCCGATCATGCAATTGCACCTGCTCGGCCAAAGCTCCGACGACACCGTCTGGAGTGGCGTGGTCGGGTTGTACAACACCGGTATGCGCGGCGTGGCAGTGGTGGTGTTTCTTTGCAGCATGGCCATTCCCTTGCTCAAACTGCTGTGCCAGCTGGCTGTGCTGTTGAGCATTCGCCTGAACATCGGCCGCAGTTACGGTTTGTTGCTCTATCGGATTTATCACCATCTACGCGATTGGGGCATGCTCGAGGTCTATTTCATGGGCGTGCTGGTGGCGATGGTCAAGCTGGTCGACCTGGCGGAGCTGAGCCTGGGCCTGGGCCTGGCCTGCTTTATCAGTTTGTTGTTGGTGCAGGTGTGGCTGGAGGTGGTGATGTCGCCCCACCAGATATGGAGTGCTTTATCGGGGGAAGACCTGCATGCGTGCGATTGATGCTGGCATTCTGGTTTGTGGCGAGTGCCACGAGCTGAATCGCCAGGAGCCGGACAGTGACGCGCAAACCTGCACCCGCTGTGGCGCAGTGGTGCACGCACGGCGGCCAAACAGCCTGGTGCGAACCTGGGCGTTGCTGATGACCTCGGCAATCTTGTACATCCCGGCCAATGTGCTGCCGATCATGACCGTCAGCGCCTTGGGGCAGGGCAGCCCGGACACCATCATGTCCGGCGTCATCACCCTGATGAAGCACGGCATGCTGCCGATCGCTGCGGTGGTGTTCATCGCCAGTATCCTGGTGCCGACCTTCAAGCTGGTGGGCATTGCCCTGCTGCTTTATTCGGTGCAGCGCCACCAACCGTTGTCGGCGCGGCAACGGATCCTGATGTACCGCTTCATCGAGTTCATCGGACGCTGGTCGATGCTGGATATTTTCGTGATCGCCATTTTGGTGGCGGTGGTGAATTTCGGCAGGATCGCCAGTGTCGAAGCCAATCTGGGCGCCGTCGCCTTCGCCAGTGTGGTGATTCTGACGATGCTCGCTGCAGTAACCTTCGATCCCCGACTGATTTGGGATAACACGGAGTCGGATGACGACCATGAGTGATTTGCCTACGGCTAAAACCCGCCCAGCTTCGAACTGGTCGGCCATATGGATATTGCCCCTGATCGCCCTGGTGATCGGTGGCTGGCTTGGCTGGCAGGCCTATCGCGAGTCAGGGGTGAACATCCAGGTCCGCTTTGAAAGCGGTGAAGGTATCGTCGCCAACAAGACCGAAGTGGTCTTCAAGGGTATGTCGGTCGGTAAGGTGAAAGAGCTGGTACTGGATGCCAAGGGCAGCAATACCGGGGTCATCGCCACCATTGAGATGAACAAGGAAGCCGAGCCGCACCTGAACACCGGGACGCGCTTCTGGCTGGTCAAGCCGAGCGTCAGCCTGGCCGGGATCACCGGCCTGGAAACCCTGGTCTCAGGCAACTACATTGCCGTGAGCCCGGGGCAGGGCGAGCCGACCAAGCGCTTCAAGGCGCTGGATGAGGCGCCGCCGTTGTCCGACAGCGAGCCGGGCCTGCACCTGACCCTCAAGGCTGACCGCCTGGGCTCGCTCAACCGCGACAGCCCGGTGTTCTACAAGCAGATCCAGGTCGGCCGGGTGAAGAGCTATCGCCTGGCCGAAGACCAGGGTACGGTCGAGATCAAGGTGTTCATCGAGCCGGCCTATGCCGCCCTTGTGCGCAAACATACGCGGTTCTGGAACGCCAGCGGCGTCAGCATCGATGCCGACCTTTCCGGAGTGAAGGTCCGTAGTGAATCGCTGGCCAGTATTGTCGCCGGCGGCATCGCCTTCGCCACGCCCGAGCACCGCAAGGACAGCCCGCCAACCGATCCGAACCTGCCGTTCCGCCTGTACGAAGACTTCGATGCGGCCCAGGCCGGTATTCGCGTCAAGGTCAAGCTAAGCGACTTCGAGGGCCTGCAGGCCGGGCGTACTCCGGTAATGTACAAAGGTATCCAGGTCGGCTCGCTGAAGACCCTCAAGGTCGATGCCGACCTGGCTAGCGCCATGGCCGAGCTGACCCTCGATCCGCTGGCCGAAGACTACCTGGTCGACGGCACGCAGTTCTGGGTGGTCAAGCCATCGATCTCCCTGGCCGGTATTACCGGCCTGGAGGCGCTGGTCAAAGGTAACTACATCGCCATCCGCCCGGGCGACAAGGGCGCGACACCGCAGCGTGAGTTCGAGGCGCGGGCCAAGGCGCCGCCACTGGACCTCAAGGCACCGGGGCTGCATCTGGTGCTGTACAGCGACAACCTCGGTTCGCTGGAAGTCGGCAGCCCGATCCTCTACCGTCAGGTCAAGGTCGGTACGGTGCAGAGCTACCAGTTCTCGAAGAAGAGCAAACGCCTGCTGATCGGCGTGCATATCGAGAAAGAGTACGCCGGCCTGGTCAACGGTTCGACGCGCTTCTGGAATGCCAGCGGCATTACCCTGAGCGGTGGCCTGTCGGGCATCCAGATCAAGAGTGAATCGCTGCAAAGCCTGATGGCCGGCGGTATTGCCTTCGACACACCGATCCCGAATGTGAAGCTCAAGCGTCGTATTCCGTTCTTCCTCCTGCATGAAGACCAGGAGGCAGCCAACCGCAGCGGAACCACGGTGACCATCCGTGTCGATCGCGCAGACGGCCTCAAGGTGGGCACGCCGGTTCGCTTCAAGGGCCTGGATGTCGGCAAGGTCGAGCAGGTCGACCTGACCAAGGATTTGCAGGCGGTGCTGCTCAAGGCGCGGATCACCGAGGTGCCGGAGCGCATTGCCCGCGAAGGTACACAGTTCTGGGTGGTCAAGCCTGCCCTGGGCATCGTCAAGACTGCCAACCTGGAAACCCTGGTCACCGGTCAGTACCTGGAAGTGCAGCCGGCCGTGAGAAGCGCAGGGCCACAGCTCAACTTCAATGCATTGCCACAGGCGCCGGACTTCTCCGAGCGCGAAGCCGGCTTGTCGCTGGTGCTCAGTGCTGCGCGGCGGGGTTCGATCAAGCCGGGCGTGCCAGTGACCTACCGCGAGATTCCGGTGGGCAAGGTTACCGGTTTCGAGTTGGGGCAGACGGCGGATCGGGTGTTGATCCACATCCTCATCGAGCCCAGGTACGCAGCGCTGGTACGTAGTGGAAGCCGTTTCTGGAACAGCAGCGGCTTTGGCTTCGACATCGGCCTGTTCAAGGGCGCTACGGTACGAACCGAGTCGCTGGAGACCCTGATCGAGGGCGGTATTGCTTTCGCAACGCCGGATGGCGAGAAGATCGGTAACCCGGCCCGTCCGCAGCAGACCTTTGCCCTGTTCGACAAGGCCGAGGATGAATGGCTGCAGTGGGCACCGAAGATTCAGATTGGTAAGTAACAAACACCCCGGGCTGCATTGCAGCCCATTGTGGGAGCTGGCTTGCCAGCGATGAGGCCGGTCCAGGCTACCCATCTGGTGTTGCCTGGGCTGCGACCGCTTTGCGGTCGATCGCTGGCAAGCCAGCTCCCACAGGGTTAAAGGTCAATCTCAGGAATCACAGGCAATAAAAAACCGACCCTAGGGTCGGTTTTTCAACAAGCATGTCGCTTAGGCAGCTGCAGCTTCTTTCAGCGCCTTGATGTGGCCATTCAGACGGCCTTTATGGCGAGCAGCCTTGTTCTTGTGGATGATACCTTTATCGGCCATACGGTCGATAACTGGAACAGCCAGAGTGTAAGCAGCTTGCGCTTTTTCGGCGTCTTTTGCGTCGATGGCTTTAACTACATTCTTGATGTAGGTACGAACCATGGAACGCAGGCTGGCGTTGTGGCTGCGACGCTTCTCAGCCTGTTTTGCACGTTTTTTGGCGGAAGGTGAGTTGGCCACCGTCGAGCTCCTCGAAAGACTTGGTAAATAGCAAACAAAATAGGCCGCGAATCATGCCGATGAGTTGATCGGTTGTCAAGGGCACTTGCATGGTTCCGCTGAGTGGTCGTTCTGTACAAGGGAGTGATTCCCTTCTGCGGCACGACCTGTAAACTCGGGAGCTTTTGCTCTGCTTGCGTTGCGGCGCGGAGTATCGCACAACTGGGCGCGTTGCGGCACAGCCCTTTATCCTCAGGCGTGAAAAACTTTCGATGAATCTTCTTAAATCCCTGGCCGCGGTCAGCTCCATCACCATGATCTCGCGGGTGCTGGGCTTTGTCCGTGACACCATCCTGGCACGGGTGTTCGGTGCCGGCGTGGCCACCGACGCCTTCTTCATTGCCTTCAAACTGCCCAACCTGCTGCGGCGCATCTTCGCCGAGGGCGCGTTTTCCCAGGCGTTCGTGCCGATCCTGGCCGAATACAAGACCCAGCAAGGCGAGGAGGCGACCCGTACCTTCATTGCCTACGTCAGCGGCCTGCTGACCCTGGTGCTGGCCCTGGTCACTGCCCTGGGGATCCTTGCCGCGCCCTGGGTGGTGTGGGTAACGGCGCCGGGCTTTGTCGACAGCGCCGAGAAATACCAGCTGACCACCGACCTGCTGCGGGTGACCTTTCCTTATATATTGCTGATCTCGCTGTCCTCGCTGGCCGGGGCCATCCTCAATACCTGGAACCGTTTTTCGGTGCCGGCCTTCGTGCCAACCCTGCTCAACGTGGCGATGATCGGCTTTACCCTGTTCCTCACGCCGTACTTCGATCCGCCGATCATGGCCCTGGCCTGGGGCGTGCTGGCCGGTGGCCTGGCGCAATTGCTGTACCAGCTGCCACACCTGAAGAAGATCGGCATGCTTGTGCTGCCGCGCCTTAACCTGCGCGATACCGGCGTGTGGCGGGTGCTCAAGCAGATGCTGCCGGCGATCCTCGGGGTGTCGGTCAGCCAGATCTCGCTGATCATCAACACCATTTTCGCCTCGTTCCTGGTGGCGGGCTCGGTGTCGTGGATGTACTACGCCGATCGCCTGATGGAACTGCCGTCCGGTGTGCTTGGCGTGGCCCTGGGCACCATCCTGCTGCCCACCCTGGCCAAGACTTACGCCAACCGTGACCGCCACGAGTATTCGCGAATCCTCGACTGGGGCCTGCGCCTGTGCTTCTTGCTGGTGCTGCCGTGCACCCTGGCCATGGCCATCCTCGCCGAGCCGCTGACCGTGGCGTTGTTCCAGTACGGTAAATTCAGCGCCTTTGATGCGGCGATGACCCAGCGTGCCCTGATCGCTTACTCGGTCGGCCTGCTGGCAATTATTCTGGTCAAGGTGCTGGCACCGGGCTTCTATGCCCAACAGAACATCCGTACCCCGGTGAAGATCGCCATCTTCACCCTGGTCTGTACCCAGTTGTTCAACCTGGTCTTCATTACCCACCTGCAGCACGCCGGCCTGGCCCTGGCCATCAGTCTGGGCGCCTGCCTGAATGCTGGCCTTTTGTACTGGAAGCTGCGTCAGCAGCAGTTGTTCCAGCCACAACCGGGCTGGGCCAAGTTCCTCGCCAAGCTGGTGGTGGCGGTATTGCTGATGTCGGCGGTATTGCTGGTGGGCATGCACTACATGCCGGCCTGGGCCGAAGGGCAGATGCTCGAGCGCTTCCTGCGCCTGGGTGCGCTGATCCTGGCCGGGGTCGTGACCTATTTCGGCTGTCTGGTGCTGTTTGGTTTTCGCCCGCGTGACTTCGCCCGCAAGGCGTTGCATTAAGGCCTGACGACGGTCAGACGTCGGTTTTACACATTCCACGCCACGGGGTGACGCTGCTGCCTGTCGTCAACGCCCGGGTGTGGTTATAATCGACCACTTTATGAGCAAGAAGCGCGTTATGCAGCTGGTTCGAGGCCTCCACAACCTGCGCCCCCAGCACCGGGGCTGTGTCGCCACTATTGGCAACTTCGACGGTGTTCACCGCGGCCACCAGGCAATCCTGGCGCGCCTGCGTGAGCGAGCGGACGAGTTGGGCGTGCCCAGCTGCGTGGTGATTTTCGAGCCACAGCCGCGTGAATACTTTGCCCCCGACACCGCGCCCGCGCGCCTGGCCCGCCTGCGCGACAAGGTCGCCCTGCTGGCCGCCGCAGGCGTCGACCGGGTGCTGTGCCTGGCGTTCAACCAGCGCCTGAGCAAGCTCAGCGCCGCCGAGTTCGTCGACACCATCCTGGTCGACGGCCTGGGCGTCAAGCACCTGGAAGTGGGCGACGATTTCCGCTTCGGCTGCGACCGGGTCGGTGATTTCGACTTCCTCGAGCAAGCCGGCATTCTCCAGGGCTTTACCGTCGAGGAAGCGCAAACCGTCGAGCTCGACGGCCTGCGGGTCAGCAGCACGCAAGTGCGCGATGCCCTGGCCAGTGCCGACTTCGCCCTGGCCGAACGCCTGCTGGGCCGGCCGTTCCGCATCCGCGGGCGCGTGCTGCACGGGCAGAAGCTGGCACGCCAGCTGGGTACCCCGACGGCCAACATCCAGCTCAAGCGCCATCGCGTACCGCTCACCGGTGTCTACCTGGTCAGCGTCGAAGTCGATGGCAAGAACTGGCCGGGTGTCGCCAACATCGGCGTACGGCCAACCGTTTCAGGTGATGGCAAAGCCCACCTGGAAGTACATCTTCTGGATTTTGCCGGCGATCTCTATGGCCGGCGTCTGACGGTGGAATTCCACCACAAGCTGCGTGAAGAGCAGCGATTCGCCTCCCTGGAGGCGCTGAAGTCGGCGATCGATGCGGATATCGCCGCCGCACGTGCCCATTGGCACGGTCAACCGCTAACGAAGAGCCTGAAATGACCGACTATAAAGCCACGCTAAACCTTCCGGACACCGCCTTCCCGATGAAGGCCGGCCTGCCACAGCGCGAACCGCAGATCCTGCAGCGTTGGGACAGCATTGGCCTGTACCAGAAGCTGCGCGAAATTGGCAAGGATCGTCCGAAGTTCGTGCTGCACGACGGCCCGCCCTACGCCAACGGCAAGATCCACATCGGTCATGCGCTGAACAAGATTCTCAAGGACATGATTGTCCGCTCCAAGACCCTGTCCGGTTTCGACGCTCCGTACGTCCCGGGCTGGGACTGCCACGGCCTGCCGATCGAGCACAAGGTTGAAGTGACCCATGGCAAGCACCTGAGCGCCGACCAGACCCGCGAGCTGTGCCGTGCCTATGCCGCCGAGCAGATCGAAGGGCAGAAGACCGAGTTCATCCGCCTGGGCGTGCTGGGCGACTGGGACAACCCGTACAAGACCATGAACTTCGCCAACGAAGCCGGTGAAATCCGCGCGCTGGCTGAAATGGTCAAGCACGGCTTCGTGTTCAAGGGCCTCAAGCCGGTCAACTGGTGTTTCGATTGCGGTTCGGCCCTGGCCGAAGCCGAGGTCGAGTACGCCGACAAGAAATCGCAGACCATCGACGTCGCCTTCCCGGTGGTCGATGACGCCAAGCTGGCTGCCGCCTTCGGCCTGGCGTCGCTGGCAAAACCTGCCTCGATCGTGATCTGGACCACCACGCCGTGGACCATCCCGGCCAACCAGGCGCTGAACGTCCACCCGGAGTTCAACTACGCCCTGGTCGATACCGGCGACAAGCTGCTGGTGCTGGCTGAAGAACTGGTCGAATCGTGCCTGAAGCGTTATTCGCTGGAAGGTTCGGTAATCGCCACCGCGCCAGGCTCGGCCCTGGAGCTGATCAACTTCCGTCACCCGTTCTACGATCGTCTGTCGCCGGTGTACCTGGCCGACTACGTCGAGCTGGGCGCCGGTACCGGTGTGGTTCACTCCTCGCCAGCCTATGGTGAAGACGACTTCGTCACCTGCAAGCGCTACGGCATGGTCAACGACGACATCCTCACCCCGGTGCAGAGCAACGGTGTGTACGTGCCGTCGCTGGAATTCTTCGGCGGCCAGTTCATCTGGAAAGCCAACCCGGCCATCGTCGAAAAACTTTCGGAAGTCGGTGCGCTGATGCACACCGAAACCATCAGCCACAGCTACATGCACTGCTGGCGCCACAAGACCCCGTTGATCTATCGCGCCACTGCGCAATGGTTCGTCGGCATGGACAAGCAGCCCGACAACGGCGAGACCCTGCGCGAGCGTGCGGTCAAGGCCATCGAAGAGACCAAGTTCGTCCCGGCCTGGGGCCAGGCGCGCCTGCACTCGATGATCGCCAACCGCCCGGACTGGTGCATCTCGCGTCAGCGTAACTGGGGTGTACCGATCCCGTTCTTCCTCGACAAGCAAACCGGCGAGCTGCACCCGCGCACCGTCGAGCTGATGGAAGAAGTGGCCAAGCGCGTCGAGAAAGAAGGCATCGAAGCCTGGTTCAAGCTCGACGCTGCCGAGCTGCTCGGTGACGAGGCCGGCCAGTACGACAAGATCGCCGACACCCTCGACGTCTGGTTCGACTCCGGCACCACCCACTGGCACGTGCTGCGTGGCTCGCACAGCATCGGCCACGAAACCGGCCCGCGCGCCGACCTGTACCTGGAAGGTTCCGACCAGCACCGCGGCTGGTTCCATTCCTCGCTGCTGACCGGCTGCGCCATCGACAACCACGCGCCATACCGCGAGCTGCTGACTCACGGCTTCACCGTCGACGAAAACGGCCGCAAGATGTCCAAGTCGCTGGGTAACACCATCGAGCCTCAGAAGGTCAACGACACCCTGGGTGCCGACATCCTGCGCCTGTGGGTTTCGGCCACCGACTACTCCGGCGAAATGGCGGTTTCCGAGCAGATCCTGCAGCGCAGCGCCGACGCCTACCGGCGTATCCGCAACACCGCGCGCTTCCTGCTCTCCAACCTGTCCGGCTTCGACCCGGCCCGCGACCTGCTGCCGGCCGAAGACATGCTGGCGCTGGACCGCTGGGCGGTCGACCGTACCCTGCTGTTGCAGCGCGAGCTGGAAGAGCACTACGGCGAATACCGCTTCTGGAACGTCTACTCGAAGATCCACAACTTCTGCGTGCAGGAGCTGGGCGGCTTCTACCTGGACATCATCAAGGACCGTCAGTACACCACGGGCGCCAACAGTGTTGCCCGTCGTTCCTGCCAGACCGCGCTGTACCACATCAGCGAAGCGCTGGTGCGCTGGATCGCGCCGATCCTGGCGTTCACCGCCGACGAGCTGTGGCAGTACCTGCCGGGCGAGCGCAACGAATCGGTCATGCTCAACACCTGGTACGAAGGCCTGAGCGAGTTGCCGGAAGGCTTCGAACTGGGTCGCGCCTACTGGGACCGCGTGATGGCCGCCAAGACTGCGGTCAACAAGGAACTGGAAAACCAGCGTGCGGCCAAGGCCATCGGTGGCAACCTGCAAGCCGAAGTCACCCTGTTCGCCGACGACGCCCTGAGCGCCGACCTGAACAAGCTGGGCGACGAGCTGCGCTTCGTGCTGATCACCTCGGCGGCCAGCGTTGCGCCGTTCGCCCAGGCTCCAGCCGATGCGGTCGAGACCGAAGTGCCTGGCCTCAAGCTGAAAGTGGTCAAGTCCGGCCATGCCAAGTGCGGCCGTTGCTGGCACTTCCGCGCAGACGTGGGCTCGAACCCCGAGCACCCGGAAATCTGCACCCGTTGCGCCGACAACATCGGCGGCAAAGGCGAGGTGCGCCACTATGCCTAACCCTGGTGTGGGGCGCTTCGGGCGCCTCAGCTGGCTGTGGCTGAGCGTGCTGGTCCTGGTCCTCGACCAGGCCAGCAAGTTCTACTTCGAGGGCGCGCTGAGCCTGTACCAGCAGATCGTGGTCATCCCTGACTACTTCAGCTGGACCCTGGCCTACAACACCGGTGCTGCCTTCAGCTTCCTGGCTGACAGCTCCGGCTGGCAGCGCTGGCTGTTCGCCCTGATCGCCGTGGTGGTCAGCGCCGTGCTGGTGGTCTGGCTCAAGCGCCTGGGGCGCAGCGAGACCTGGCTGGCCGTCGCGCTGGCGCTGGTGCTCGGCGGCGCGCTGGGCAACCTGTACGACCGCATCGTGCTTGGCCACGTGGTCGACTTCATCCTCGTGCACTGGCAGAACCGCTGGTACTTCCCGGCCTTCAACCTGGCCGACAGCGCCATTACCGTCGGTGCGGTGATGCTGGCGCTGGACATGTTCAAGAGCAAAAAGTCCGGAGAGCCCGTCCATGACTGAGACCCGTATCGGCCAGAACACCGAAGTGACCCTGCACTTCGCGCTGCACCTGGAAAACGGCGACACCGTCGACAGTACCTTTGAAAAGGCGCCGGCGGTGTTCAAGGTCGGCGACGGCAACCTGCTGCCAGGTTTCGAAGCAGCCATCTTCGGCTTCAAGGCCGGTGACAAGCGCACCGTGACCGTCACCCCGGAGAACGCCTTCGGCCAGCCGAACCCGCAGAACGTGCAGATCATTCCCCGCTCGCAGTTCAACGACATGGAACTGTCCGAAGGCCTGCTGGTTATTTTCAACGACGCAGCCAATGCGGAGTTGCCCGGCGTGGTGAAAGCATTCGATGACGCGCAAGTGACCATCGACTTCAATCACCCGCTGGCCGGCAAAACCTTGAACTTCGAGGTGGAAATCCTCGGGGTCAAGGCCCTTTGAGCCAGGAGTCATCCATGCAAATCAAACTCGCCAACCCCCGTGGCTTTTGCGCCGGTGTGGACCGGGCGATCGAAATCGTCAACCGCGCGCTGGAAGTCTTCGGTCCGCCGATCTACGTGCGCCATGAAGTGGTGCACAACAAGTTCGTGGTCGAGGACCTGCGTGCGCGCGGGGCCGTTTTTGTCGAAGAGCTGGACCAGGTGCCAGATGACGTCATCGTCATCTTCAGCGCCCACGGTGTTTCCCAGGCCGTGCGCCAGGAAGCGGCGGGGCGCGGCCTGAAGGTGTTCGACGCGACCTGCCCGCTGGTGACCAAGGTGCATATCGAGGTGGCGCGCTACAGCCGCGACGGCCGTGAGTGCATCCTGATCGGCCACGAAGGCCACCCGGAAGTCGAAGGCACCATGGGTCAGTACGACACCAGCAATGGTGGCGCCATCTACCTGGTCGAAGACGAGGACGATGTTGCCAGCCTGCAGGTCAACGACCCGAACAAACTGGCCTTCGTCACCCAGACCACGCTGTCGATGGACGACACCAGCCGGGTGATCGATGCCCTGCGCGCGCGCTTCCCCAATATCGGCGGGCCGCGCAAGGACGACATCTGCTACGCCACCCAGAACCGTCAGGACGCGGTCAAGCAACTGGCCAACGAATGCGACGTGGTGTTGGTGGTCGGCAGCCCGAACAGCTCCAACTCCAACCGCCTGCGTGAGCTGGCTGAGCGCATGTCGACCCCGGCCTACCTGATCGACGGCGCTGAAGACCTGCAAAAAAGCTGGTTTGATGGCGTCGAACGCATTGGTATCACTGCCGGTGCTTCGGCGCCCGAAGTGCTGGTGCGTGGCGTGATCGAGCAGTTGCGGGCCTGGGGTGCCACCGGCGCCGAAGAGCTCGATGGCCGCGAGGAGAACATCACTTTCTCGATGCCCAAAGAGCTGCGCGTGCGTTCATTGATCTGACCCGGCAGCCGCGCACAGCGGCTGCTCGCCGGGCTCCTCGCGCAGGCTGACCCGGCCTGTGTGTGCCAGTACCACCCGGTACTGGCTGAAGGGATCGGGGCGCTGGCAGACGAACAGCGTCCCGGCCTGAAACGCTCCCCCCTCGTGCAAGGGCACCCCCAGCCCGCTGAAGCGTACCTGCCGGGCCACCGGTTGATTGCCTACGATGCTCACCCGCTCAAGCCGCTGTTGGTACAGCAGCTGTGGGCCGTCCTGCTCCACGACCATGCGCCAGCCGTTGCCCCAGTTATCCTCCAGCGCCTGCAGGCGGACCACCTGGTTGCGCAGCAAGGCCTCGCTGCGCGCGGTGCGCAAAGCCTGGGCCAGATCTTTGGCGGCAGCTTGCTGGTGTAGCCCGCTGCTCATGGTGCTGTAGGTCGGCACGCTGATGTGCGTCAGCACCCCCACCAGCGCTAGCGCGAACATCATTTGTATCAGTGTTACGCCCTGTTGCTTCACCGTGCATTCCTCCCTGGAAGTGCTTCTATAGAGTCAGGCCGGCGGACAGGAACGTCCAGTCGGCCGGGTTGGCAAAGGGCTGTGGAAAAGTCGCAGGGGGGAAGGCGCCATGGATGGCGGACGGCAACAAGGAATGAGCCTGATCGAGGTGCTGCTGGCCATGCTGGTGCTGGGGCTGGGTCTGTTTGCTGCTGCGGCTGCGCAAGTGCGGGCGTTGCAGGCTACCGACAGTGCCTTGCAGAGTACCCAGGCGGCGTATCTGCAGCATGGCGTGCTCGAACAGGCGCGGATCAACGGCGCGCGGCAAGGGCCAGGCCGATGAGCCGGCAAGGTGGCGTCGGCCTGGTCGAGGTGTTGCTGGCCCTCAGCCTCGGGTTATTGCTGATACTCGCTGCCAGCCGCTTGTTCCTGGCGGCCAGTCAGAACTGGCAGGCTCAAGGCGTCGCGGCCCAGTTGCAGGAAGACGCGCGCCTGACGTTGCAGCGCATGGCCCAGGACATTCGCATGAGCGGCATGTTCGGCTGCCTGCGCGCGGATGCAATCCACCATGTGCATCCGTCGTCGGCCCAGGCGTTTGCCCAACCGCTGGAAATAACCCGGGCAGCGGATGGGCAACTGCAGCAACTGAGCCTGATCAGCGCCGAAGTGGCTGGTGCAGGTGGACGGCCGAACTGGACGTTGGTCACCGACTGCATTGCCCAGGCCAGGGTCTATCCCGAGGGGCAGGCTGCGCCTGCCGGCCAGTACGCGATACCGATACGGCGCCAGACCTATCGCGTTGATGGCGCAAGCCTGATGCTCGGTAGCGGCGCCAGCTATGCGCCGCTGATCGACAACCTCGGTGAACTGCGCGTCGACATCGTCAGGCGAAACACCAACGGCATCGCCGGGCTACGCCTGAGCCTGACCTTGATTGACCCGCAGTCACGGGTCAGGCCGCAGCAGTATCAACTGACGGTAGCGCTGCGCAATGGCTAGGCCCGGCAACCAGCGCGGCGTGATCCTGCTGATCAGCCTGATGCTGTTGGGGCTGTTGGGGGGGGCTCGGCATCTCGGCCATGGTCAGTGCCACCCTGCAGGAGCGCATGGCTGGCAACCTGCTGGCGGTCCTGCAAAGCTTCGAGCATGCGGAGCAGACCTTGCTGCTGGGGGAATCGGACGTTTCTGGCGCGCAGCCATGCACGTACTGTTTGCCACCCCCTGAAGCCGGGCGGGTGAGGGCCGCAGGTGTATACCGCGGCGAGGGGCCAACGTCTGGCCTGAGCTGGCAACGCGGCGCCAGCGGCTTCTACCTGGTGCAGAACCTTGGTCAGAGCACCCACGCCGCGCACTTGCCTGCCAATCTGGCCGCCACTCTGTACCGGATCACCGCAGTCAGCCATGGCGGGACAGGCCGCAGCGTGCTGGAGAGCGTTTATGCACAGGCTGTAGAAGAGGGCGCCCATCAACCCAGGCGCATCCTCTGGCGGCAGATTCACTAGGAGTTCGATTGATGTCCACCCTGCAGAAAGGTTTGAGCCTGATTGAACTGTTGCTTGTCGTCGCCGTGGTCGGCATTCTGGCGGGCATTGCCTACCCCAGCTACAGCGAACAGGTCCGCAAGGCCGCACGCACGGAAATCGCCGGGTTGCTGTTCGAGAGCGCGCAGATACTGGAGCGTCACTATTCACGCACCGGCCAGTATGCCGACAGCGAAGCCCTGGTCACCCCATTGGCGCCCGGGACCGAGCACTACCGGCTACAAGCCGTTCGTCATTCGACGTCATTCATCCTTACCGCCCGGCGTATTCCGGGTGGCTTGATGACCAGTGACCGCTGCGCCGATTTCGAGCTCGACCAGGCCGGTGTGCGCAGCAATCCCGGCGCCGTCGAGGCCGGTCGTGGCTGTTGGGGTGGCTGAGGTTTACTTCAGAAGTTGGATCAATACATGACCAAGCAAGTAGTGATTGTCGGCGGCGGGGTGATCGGCCTGCTGACAGCGTTCAACCTGGCGGCCGACGTCGAGCAGGTGGTGCTGTGTGATCGTGGCGCGCTCGGCCAGGAGTCTTCCTGGGCCGGTGGCGGCATCGTCTCGCCGCTGTACCCGTGGCGCTATAGCGCGGCGGTAACGGCCCTGGCGCACTGGTCGCAGGATTTTTATCCACAGCTGGGCGAGCGCCTGTTCGCCAGCACCGGGGTAGACCCTGAAGTGCACACCACCGGCCTGTACTGGCTGGACCTGGACGACGAAGCCGAAGCCCTGGCCTGGGCCGAGCGCGAAGGGCGGCCGTTGAGCGCTGTGGATATCTCTGCGGCCTATGACGCGGTGCCGGTGCTTGGCGGCGGTTTCCGTCGCGCCATCTATATGGCCGGGGTTGCCAACGTACGTAACCCGCGTCTGGTCAAATCACTCAAGGCCGCCTTGCTGGCGCTGCCGAACGTGAGCATTCGCGAGCACTGCGAAATCACCGGCTTTAGCCGTGAGGGCGAGCGCGTCACCGGTGTCGAAACTGCGAACGGAGCGATCCAGGCCGATCGCGTGGTGCTGACGGCTGGCGCCTGGAGCGGCGACTTGCTGCGGCCATTGGGCCTGGAGCTGCCGGTCGAGCCGGTGAAAGGGCAGATGATTCTGTACAAGTGCGCCGAAGACTTCCTGCCGAGCATGGTGCTGGCAAAGGGGCGCTATGCGATCCCGCGGCGTGACGGGCATATTCTGGTGGGCAGCACCCTGGAGCATGCCGGTTACGACAAGACCCCGACCGGGGAGGCGCTGGAAAGCCTGAAGGCGTCGGCGGTGGAGTTGCTGCCGGCGCTGGCCGATGCCACCCCGGTAGCCCATTGGGCAGGGTTGCGGCCGGGTTCGCCGGAGGGCATTCCGTACATCGGCGAAGTGCCGGGCTATGCCGGGCTGTGGCTGAACTGCGGGCATTACCGCAATGGCCTGGTGCTGGCGCCGGCGTCCTGCCAGTTGTTTGCGGATTTGTTGCTGGGTCGTGAGCCGATCATTGACCCGGCGCCGTATGCGCCGGCTGGGCGCTTGGCTGCTCTCTAGGGCCCTATCGCCGGCAAGGCCGGCTCCCACAGGAAAGCAGATATCTTCAGACCCCTGCCGTATCTGTGGGAGCTGGCTTGCCAGCGATGGCCGCGCCGCGCAATCAGCGCTGCGCCCCGGGCCCCTGCTCCAGGTGCGCCTGGCTGCAATACCACTGCGCCCCGCGATGCAGCGCCCGGTCACTGGGCAAATGCACGCCGCAATGGGCGCAGCGGACCATCTTCAGCGGGTCTTCGAGGCTGTTGTTTTGCCCAGCAGCATTGCTGGCCTTGAACTTGCGCCACAGCCAGAAGGCGGCAGCAATCAGGGCAATCCAGAAAAGTAGGCGAACCATGGTGTCCAGCTTTATCAGTGAAGAGCCTTCAGTCTAGGGCTCAGGCATGAAAAAAGGGAGGCCTTGGCCTCCCTTTATCTTTTACACGATGGCTCAGTCGAACACACCGAAGGTCATGTAGCTGAACCAGGAGCGGTCTTCGTTGTTGCCTTCCGCTTCGTGGTTCTCTTCTTCGATGACGTCACCGTTGGCATCTTTAGGCTGCAGCTCTTGCGGGATCGCATCTTTGGCGTCCTGGTACTGCTTGATCACGTCCTGGTTGGCGCGGGTTTCGCCCGGCGGCAGCGGCGTGGCGGTATCGATCAGGCCCAGGGTGGCCTTGGACAGCCACGAGCGGTTGTCGGCCTCGTTCTGCTGCGGCACGAACTGGCCATCGACCAGGCTCGGGTGATCCGGGTAGTTGAGCTTGAGGGTTTCCAGGCTGGTAGCGGCCAGTTCGTCCAGGTGCAGACGCATGTAGGCTTCGGTCATCACCGCCAGGCCGTCGCCGACCGATGGGGTTTCCTGGAAGTTCTCGACCACGTAGCGGCCACGGTTGGCGGCAGCGACATAGGCCTGACGGGTCAGGTAGTAGTCGGCCACGTGGATTTCGTAGGAGGCCAGCAGGTTGCGCAGGTAGATCATGCGCTGCTTGGCGTCTGGCGAATAGCGGCTGTTGGGGAAGCGGCTGGTCAGCTGGGCGAACTCGTTGTACGAGTCGCGGGCAGCACCCGGGTCACGCTTGGTCATGTCCAGCGGCAGGAAGCGCGCCAGCAGGCCGCGGTCCTGGTCGAAAGAGGTCAGACCCTTGAGGTAGTAGGCGTAGTCGACGTTCGGATGCTGCGGATGCAAGCGAATGAAACGCTCGGCAGCAGACTTGGCAGCCTCTGGCTCGGCGTTCTTGTAGTTCGCGTAGATCAGCTCGAGCTGGGCCTGGTCGGCGTAGCGGCCGAACGGATAGCGCGATTCCAGAGCCTTCAGCTTGCTTGTGGCGCTGGTATAGCTGTGGTTGTCCAGGTCGGCCTGCGCCTGCTGGTACAGCTCGGCTTCGCTCAGGTTTTCGTCGACGACTTCCTTCGAAGAACAAGCAGCGGTCAGTCCGAGGATGGCGATCAGCAGCAGGTGTTTCACTTGCATGGCGGCTTGCGTCCCTATGACGGCCGCTGTCTTGGGCGTGGCCGTCCTGTTATGATGAGCACCCCGATGCAACCCTCGGGGCAAAAGACGTCGTATTTAACCACAAGCGCGCAGTCGAAACCAAAGGCTGTGCCGCCCGCTGATTCGAGCATGTCCGAGATCATTCAACTTCGCGCAGAGGTGCCGTCCGAATTGGGCGGGCAACGCCTCGACCAAGTCGCCGCCCAATTGTTCGCTGAGCACTCGCGCTCGCGCCTGTCCACCTGGATCAAGGAGGGGCGCCTGACGGTCGATGGCGCTGTCCTGCGTCCACGCGATATCGTCCACGGCGGTGCGCTGCTGGCGCTCGATGCCGAGCAGGAAGCCCAGGGCGAGTGGGTGGCCCAGGACATCGAGCTGGATATCGTCTACGAAGACGACCACATCCTGGTGATCAACAAGCCTGCCGGGCTTGTGGTCCACCCGGCTGCGGGCCACGCCGATGGCACCCTGCTCAATGCCCTGCTGCACCATGTGCCGGACATCATCAACGTGCCGCGCGCCGGTATCGTCCACCGCCTGGACAAGGACACCACCGGTCTGATGGTGGTGGCCAAGACCATCCAGGCGCAGACCCAGCTGGTCGCCCAGTTGCAAAGCCGCAGCGTCAGCCGCATCTATGAATGCATCGTGATTGGTGTGGTCACCGCCGGCGGCAAGATCAACGCGCCGATCGGGCGCCATGGCGGGCAGCGCCAGCGCATGGCGGTGACCGAAGGCGGCAAGCCGGCGGTCAGCCACTACCGCGTACTGGAGCGTTTCCGCTCGCACACCCACGTGCGGGTCAAGCTCGAGACCGGGCGTACCCACCAGATCCGCGTGCACATGGCCCACGTCAACTTCCCGTTGGTCGGCGATCCGGTCTATGGCGGACGTTTCCGTATTCCGCCAGCGGCCAGCCTGACCATGGTCGACGCGCTCAAGACCTTCCCGCGCCAGGCCCTGCATGCACGCTTCCTGGAGCTGGATCACCCGGTGACCGGCGAGCGCATGGGCTGGGAATCGGCGCTCCCGGACGACTTCGTCTGGCTGCTGTCGCTGCTCAAGCAGGACCGCGAGGCGTTCGTCGGATGAGCGAGCTGACGCAAGCGTTGTTGATCCCCGACTGGCCTGCGCCAGCCGCGGTTCGCGCCTGCGTCACCACGCGCAGCGGCGGGGTCAGCCTGCCGCCCTATGAAAGCTTCAACCTCGGTGACCATGTTGGCGATGCGCCAGCCGCGGTGGCCGAGAACCGCCGGCGCCTGACCGCCGAGTTCGGCATCCAGCCGGCCTGGCTCAAGCAGGTGCATGGCGTGGTGGTGGCCGATGCCGACCCCAGTGTTATCGCCGAAGCCGATGCCAGCTACAGCGCGACCCCGGGCATTGCCTGCACGGTGATGACCGCCGACTGTTTACCGGTGCTGTTCTGCGACCGCGCCGGCACCCGGGTAGCCGCCGCCCACGCCGGCTGGCGCGGGCTGGCCAACGGTGTGCTCGAAGCCACCCTCGATCGCCTGGGGCTGCCGCCGGAAGAGGTGCTGGTGTGGCTCGGCCCGGCCATTGGCCCGCAAGCCTTCGAAGTCGGCCTGGAAGTACGCGACGCGTTCACGACCGTTCATCCGGAAACGGCCCAGGCCTTCGTGCCCGGTGCCCAGCCCGGCAAGCTGATGGCCGATATCTACGAACTGGCCCGCCTGCGCCTGGCAGCACGCGGCGTCGATGCAGTCTATGGTGGTGGCTTGTGCACCGTCAGCGACCCGCGCTTCTATTCTTATCGGCGCACCCCGCAGGGTGGCCGCTTCGCTTCCCTGGTCTGGCTGGCACCGCGCTGACCTGGATCAAGCCCGTCAAGCTTGAAACCTCCAGAATCACCCTCATCTACAGTGGTATCTCAGGCAGGTTTTTCTTCATCAGGTGTGTCCATCGCTCCGACCTGCCCATAAAGGAAGGTAACCCATGCGAATAGACCGTTTGACCAGCAAGCTGCAATTAGCGTTATCCGATTCCCAATCCCTGGCCGTGGGCATGGACCATCCGGCCATCGAGCCTGCGCACCTGGTGCAGGCCCTGATCGATCAGCAGGGCGGCTCGATCAAGCCGCTGCTGATGCAGGTCGGCTTTGACGTCAACAGCCTGCGCAAGGCGTTGAGCAAAGAGCTCGACCAACTGCCGAAAATCCAGAACCCCACCGGCGACGTCAACATGTCCCAGGACCTGGCGCGCCTGCTCAACCAGGCTGACCGCCTGGCCCAGCAGAAGGGCGACCAGTTCATCTCCAGCGAGCTTGTGCTGCTGGCGGCCATGGACGAGAACAGCAAGCTCGGCAAGTTGCTGCTCGGCCAGGGCGTGACCAAAAAAGCCCTGGAAAACGCCATCAGCAACCTGCGTGGCGGCGAGGCGGTCAATGACCCCAACGCCGAAGAATCGCGCCAGGCCCTGGACAAATACACCGTCGACCTGACCAAGCGCGCCGAAGACGGCAAGCTTGACCCGGTGATCGGCCGTGACGACGAAATTCGCCGCACCATCCAGGTGTTGCAACGCCGTACCAAGAACAACCCGGTGCTGATCGGTGAGCCTGGCGTGGGTAAAACCGCCATCGCCGAAGGCCTGGCCCAGCGCATCATCAATGGCGAAGTGCCGGATGGCCTAAAAGGCAAGCGCCTGCTGTCGCTGGACATGGGCGCACTGATCGCCGGTGCCAAGTTCCGCGGCGAGTTCGAAGAGCGCCTCAAAGGCCTGCTCAACGAGTTGTCCAAGCAGGAAGGGCAGATCATCCTGTTCATCGATGAACTGCACACCATGGTCGGCGCCGGTAAAGGCGAAGGCTCGATGGATGCTGGCAACATGCTCAAGCCGGCCCTGGCCCGTGGCGAGCTGCACTGCGTTGGCGCCACCACGCTGAACGAGTACCGCCAGTACATTGAAAAGGATGCGGCGCTTGAGCGGCGTTTCCAGAAAGTACTGGTAGAAGAGCCGAGCGAAGAAGACACCATCGCCATCCTGCGTGGCCTCAAAGAACGTTACGAGGTGCACCACAAGGTAGCGATCACCGACGGCGCGATCATCGCCGCGGCCAAGCTCAGCCACCGCTACATCACCGATCGGCAACTGCCGGACAAGGCCATCGACCTGATCGACGAAGCGGCCAGCCGCATCCGCATGGAGATCGACTCCAAGCCGGAAGTGCTCGACCGCCTGGAGCGCCGCCTGATTCAGCTGAAGGTTGAATCCCAGGCGCTGAAGAAAGAAGACGACGAAGCCGCGCTCAAGCGTCTGGAGAAACTCACCGAAGAGATCGTCCGGCTGGAGCGCGAGTACGCTGACCTGGAAGAGATCTGGACCTCGGAAAAAGCCGAAGTGCAGGGCTCGGCGCAGATCCAGCAGAAGATCGAACAGTCGCGTCAGGAGCTTGAAGCTGCCCGCCGCAAGGGCGACCTCAGCCGCATGGCCGAGCTGCAGTACGGGGTGATCCCGGACCTGGAGCGCAGTCTGCAGATGGTCGACCAGCACGGCAAGGCAGAAAACCAGCTGCTGCGTAACAAGGTCACCGAAGAAGAGATTGCCGAAGTCGTCTCCAAGTGGACCGGCATCCCGGTGTCGAAGATGCTCGAAGGCGAGCGGGAAAAACTGCTGAAGATGGAAAGCCTGCTGCACGAGCGGGTGATCGGCCAGGAAGAAGCGGTCGTCGCGGTGTCCAACGCTGTGCGTCGTTCGCGTGCCGGCCTGTCGGACCCGAACCGCCCAAGCGGCTCGTTCCTGTTCCTCGGCCCGACCGGTGTCGGTAAAACCGAGCTGTGCAAGGCGTTGGCCGAATTCCTCTTCGATACTGAAGAGGCCATGGTGCGTATCGATATGTCCGAGTTCATGGAGAAACATTCCGTGGCTCGCCTGATCGGTGCACCACCAGGCTATGTGGGATACGAAGAGGGTGGCTACCTGACCGAAGCCGTGCGGCGCAAACCTTATGCCGTCGTGCTGCTCGACGAGGTCGAGAAGGCTCACCCGGATGTGTTCAACGTGTTGCTGCAGGTACTTGAAGACGGTCGCCTGACCGACAGCCACGGGCGGACGGTGGATTTCCGCAATACCGTGATTGTCATGACCTCCAACCTGGGCTCCTCGCAGATCCAGGAACTGGTGGGCGATCGTGAAGCACAGCGTGCGGCGGTAATGGACGCCGTGGGTTCGCACTTCCGTCCGGAGTTCATCAACCGGATCGACGAAGTGGTGGTGTTCGAACCGCTGGGTCGCGAGCAGATTGCCGGCATCACCCAGATCCAGCTCGGCCGCTTGCGCAGCCGTCTGGCCGAACGCGACCTGAGCCTGGAGCTCAGCCCCGAGGCGCTGGATAAACTGATCGCCGTCGGTTACGACCCGGTCTATGGCGCACGGCCGCTGAAACGGGCGATCCAGCGCTGGATCGAGAACCCGTTGGCGCAGTTGATCCTGTCGGGCCAGTTCCTGCCAGGCAGCGCCATTACGGCGAAGGTAGAGGGCGAAGAGATCGTCTTCGCCTGAGTTTTCGGCGGGTTACGCTAAGGCCTCGAATTTCGAGGCCTTTTTTCTTTGCATTTTTTCTCGAGTGCTTGTAAAGTGCGCCCCGCTGTATGTCACCCCGCAGTTTCCCGGCAAAATTGGGAATCTGAAAAAAAGTTGCAAATCAGTAAGTTGAATGCAAATTAGGGGTTGACAAGGGTTTTGAAGGTTGTAGAATAGCGCGCCTCAGAGACATGAACGCAGCGATGCACAAGGTCGAAGAGTTCGAAGCGGTAGTGATACAGCACTCGAAATTGCAGCACTGTTGTAATTGAAATTGATAGTTCCGCGATAGCTCAGTCGGTAGAGCAAATGACTGTTAATCATTGGGTCCCAGGTTCGAGTCCTGGTCGCGGAGCCAAATTTCAAGCCGGGGTATAGCGCAGTCCGGTAGCGCGCCTGCTTTGGGAGCAGGATGTCAGGAGTTCGAATCCCCTTACCCCGACCATTTTTGGGTCGTTAGCTCAGTTGGTAGAGCAGTTGGCTTTTAACCAATTGGTCGTAGGTTCGAATCCTACACGACCCACCATTTTTGAAGCCGGTACGCTGGGTTCAAATCTTAAAAGGTTGGTTTGCCATTAGCAGCCAGCCATAAAAAAGGCGCCTTAATCGGTGCCTTTTTTTTACCGGGGTATAGCGCAGTCCGGTAGCGCGCCTGCTTTGGGAGCAGGATGTCAGGAGTTCGAATCCCCTTACCCCGACCATATTCAGAAAGAAGGGCACCTTGCAAAAGGTGCCCTTTTTTCGTTTCTGCGGCCTGCCTGATACTATCCGGCTATTTCCTGCAAGGACGCCGCGCCATGCCCCTGAAAACTTCCGTCTACATCGCCACCAGCCTCGATGGCTTCATCGCCCGTGAAAGCGGCGAACTGGACTGGCTGATGGTCGCCACCAGCTCCAGTGACGATCACGGCTATGCGGCGTACATGGCCACCATCGACACCCTGGTCATGGGCCGCAACACCTTCGAGAAGGTCCTGACCTTTGGCGAGTGGCCGTATCCGCACAAGCGTGTGGTGGTGCTGAGCAGCACCTTGCAGCAGGCCGATATGCAGCACGGCGTCGAAGTGCACCCGGGGCCGGTCGCCGACCTGGTCGAGCACCTGAATGAAACAGGCGCCAAGGGCCTGTACCTTGATGGCGGGCAGGTGATTCAGAGTTTCTTGCGCGAAGGCCGGCTGGATGAACTGACCATCACCCGCATACCGGTGTTGCTGGGCAGTGGCATCCCGCTGTTCGGGGCCCTGGCGAAGGACGTGACGCTGCAGCATATGCGCAGCACCACCTTTGAGAGCGGGTTTGTGCAGAGTACCTATCGGGTCCTCAAGTAAAACCTACACCACGGACCTGTGGGAGCTGGCTTGCCAGCAGCACATTTACATCGACTGTACCGACGCCATCGCGGGTCAAGCCCGCTCCTACAGAAACACCGCCATACCTGTGGGAGCGGGCTTGCCCCGCGATGAGGCCCTCAAAGCCAATCCAGCATCAGTGCAGCTTCAACCGCGGCTCAGTCCCGCGCCCGATCCGGCTACCCAGCATCAGCATCAGCGTGCGGAAGGTCCCGTACAGCGCCATCTGGTGCATGCGGTACAGCGACACATAGAACATCCGCGCCAACCAGCCCTCCAGCATCACGCTACCGGTCAGGTTACCCATCAGGTTACCCACCGCCGAAAAGCGCGACAGCGACACCAGCGAGCCATAATCCCGGTACGCATACGTCGGCAACGGCTTGCCTTCCAGACGCGCCTTCAAGCCCTTGGCCAGCAACGACGCCTGCTGGTGCGCAGCCTGCGCCCGTGGCGGCACGTTGCGGTCGCTGCCCGGTTGCGGGCAGGCGGCGCAGTCGCCGAAGGCGAAGATGTTGTCGTCCAGGGTGGTCTGCAGGGTAGGACGCACCACCAGCTGGTTGATCCGGTTGGTTTCCAGGCCGTCGATATCCTTGAGGAAACCCGGCGCACGAATACCCGCCGCCCAGACCTTCAGACTGGCCTGAATCACGTCACCATTGCTGGTACGCAGTTCATCGGCAGTCACTTCACTGACCGCCGCGTTGGTCATCACCGTCACCCCGAGTTTTTCCAGGGTCTTGTGCACCGGCACGCTGATGCGCTCCGGCAGTGCTGGCAGTACCCGCGGGCCGGCTTCGATCAGGGTGATGTGCATGTCTTTGGGCTGGATACGATTCAGGCCGTAAGCCGCCAGCTCATGGGCTGCGTGATGCAGCTCGGCCGCAAGCTCGACACCGGTGGCACCGGCACCGACGATAGCCACGCTGATTTGCTCATTGGCCTGATCGCCGGCGTGGGCGCGCAGGTAATGATTGAGCAACTGCTGGTGGAAACGCTCGGCCTGCTTGCGGGTGTCGAGGAACAGGCAATGCTGCGCCGCGCCCAAGGTGCCGAAATCGTTGGTGTTGCTACCCACCGCGATCACCAGGGTGTCATAGCCCAAGGTACGCGCAGGCAGCAGCTCGCGGCCGTCCTCATCAAGGGTGGCGGCCAGCTGGATCTGCTTGGTTTCGCGGTCCAGGCCGCTCATGCGCCCGAGCTGGAACTGGAAGTGATTCCACTTGGCCTGGGCCACGTAGTTCAGTTCGTCTTCAGAAGAGTTGAGCGAGCCTGCCGCCACTTCGTGCAGCAGCGGCTTCCAGATGTGCGTCAGGTTGGCGTCGACCAGGGTGATGCTGGCGCTACCTTTTTTGCCCAGGGTCTTACCCAGGCGGGTCGCCAGTTCCAGGCCGCCGGCGCCGCCGCCGACAATCACAATACGGTGAGTCATGGAGATATCTCATAAGGTTTACGGAATTCGGGTCTTGAGTGGCAGGCCGCACGGGGCGGGCGTTGTGGGCGAGCGCAAGGCAGCTCATAGCACCAGATGACTCAAGAGGCGGCTCAACAAGCCGAGTGCAACGGTCACGACCACCACCAGCAGAAGGAGCAGCCAGGGCCGGAACGGCTTGCGCTCGACTTGGTGCTGGGGGGCTCGCAGGTATTCATCGACGCGACGCTGGTCTTCGGGATTCAGGCGGCTGGTCATGAGGGCCTCGTCAGATAGACGCATGTGACTGTGGGAAAGCTACAGTGTTCACTGTAGTAGCTCGAAGGTCGCCCATCTTTCAGTCACTTGGCTGTCTTTATAACGAATGATTGCGCTTTGTATCACCGGCGCAGAATTTATGCCATCGGGCGTTGGCAGGGGGCCAGCTCAGAGGCTTATGCCGACATCAAAAACGATGCTGCGCCCCAGGTTGCCGCGCAGGAAATCCGGCGCATCCGGGTGGGCAAACAGCACCCGGGCAAAGGTCGGGCCCACCAGTGACAACGAGCGCCAGCCCTGGCGCAGGTATTCGGTGGGCGGCGGAAAGTGGCTGTTGAGGTCGAGCACTTCGCGCTTGAGGCTGGCGAAGGCAATGATGTCCAGTTCGCTCAGGTCGAGGCCGCGCTCCTGATAGTTGTGCGATTTTTTACGCAGAGTCGGCGCCAGGCGCTGCAGCAATTCCTGGGCGCTGATCCGCCGTGGCCGGGCTTCGCGGCGCACCAGCTGGCTCAATGAAAAGGCACTGCGCCGGCGCTGCAGCTCTTCGCGCCATTCGTCGTTCAGGCGCCGGCCTTCATCCAGCACAAAGAACACCTCGAAGGCGGCATCGCGAAACAGCACGTCAGGCGGCTCTTGCCCGGCGGCGGCAAAGTCTTCGCTGCGGTAGGGAATATTCAGGCCTTGCAGCAGGCGCTGGCAGACCCAACGCTCACGTTCCCATTTACGGGCATTGGATAGAAACGCATTGGCTTGTTCGGCCTGAATGGTGAGCAGGCGCAAGTAGTCTGAGTCGTCCATGGGCACAAGCTTAGCGTTCAATTGAGCTTTGCAGGAAATGTCTGCAAGCCATTGCTGCGCCGGTAAGCTAGCGCCTAGACTGCGCACCCGTTGTGGGCTCGAATATCAGGGAAGAAACATGAGCGTAGTAAAGATGGGCGGTGTATTTGGCTCCGGTACGGTGCTGTGCGGCCTGTTGGTATATGGCGTGGGCTTTTTGTTCTGGACGCCTACCGTGCCTTACGACACCCCGGATGGCCGCTATGTAGTGCTCAAGGAGGGCGATTCAGCGCCCTACAGCGTCAAACTCATTGACCATCGCGGCGCCGAAGATGAAATCGTGCGCAGCTACGCCGAGTTCAACCCCAAGGTGCTCAGCGTCATGCCCGGCGACTACCGCGTGCGCCTGACCCTGAACGAGTTCGGCTGCTACGGCGCCTGGGCCGATGTGCAAGTGTCGGCGACCACCATCAGCGTCATCGAGCAGCAGCGCAACCCCAGTTGCCAACCACCGGACTGGCTGGTGGAAGGCGCCGTGTTCCGCCTGTTCGAGGCACCTAAGGCGCCCGCCGAGGCTGATCAGGCCAATCCCGAG
The DNA here is from genome assembly GCF_054788455.1 of Pseudomonas sp. ZL2. NCBI lineage: Bacteria > Pseudomonadati > Pseudomonadota > Gammaproteobacteria > Pseudomonadales > Pseudomonadaceae > Pseudomonas > Pseudomonas sp. ZL2. The sequence goes on from NZ_JBGOGX010000006.1 coordinate 25,799, forward strand.
GTGTAGTTCAGCTCATTACAGGGACGGACGTGCGTATGGCTGTGTCAGTCTGGCGGATATGGAGCGCGGTGACGGTGCTGTGCATCGCCTCCTTTGCGATGGTGACCTCCGAGTTTGCCCCGATCGGTTTGTTGTCACAGATCTCCGCCGACCTGGCGCAGGAGCCCGCCACGGTCGGGCTCAGCGTGACCGTGTATGCCTGGATCGGCGCGCTGAGCGGCTTGCTCGCCAACAGCCTGAGCCGCTGGATTGGCCGCAAGCCGCTGATGATCGCCCTGATGTTGATACTGGCGGCATCGAATGCGCTCTCGGCAATCGCCCCGGAGTTTTCTGCACTGCTGGGGGCCAGGGCAGTGGGGGCGTTGGCCCATGGCGTGTTCTGGGCCACCGTGGCCGCCACCGCCGCCCTGATTGCGCCCGCCCGGCAGATGGGCCTGGCCACCTCGATCGTGCTGGGCGGCATCACCCTCGCCACGGTCATGGGCGTGCCACTGGTCAACCTGGTGGGCCAGTACGACGGCTGGCGAACCGCCTTTGCTTGCCTGGCGTTGCTCTGTGTCGCCAGTGCCGGGGCAATCGCCCTGGTCGTCCCTGATCTTGGCCTGGTTGCCGCAGCACCAGGCACGGGTTATGCGGCGGTGCTAAGGCGCCGGGACCTACTGATCACCTTCGCCATAACCGCGCTGACGGCGGCCGCACATTTTGCCGCCTACACCTTTGTCGAGCCCTTTATCAGTCAGGTGCGTGACATCACGCCGGTGCTGATCGCAGCACTGCTTTTTGCCTTCGGTGCTGCGGGCTTTATCGGCAATCTGCTGAGCGCGATCTTCATCGACCGCTACCTCAAGCTCTTCATCCTCCTGGCCCTGATCGCCATGGCAGGGGCGCTGCTGACCCTGGGCCTGCTCGGGCCCGAGTTGAATCTGCTGGCCGTGGCGACCTTGCTGATGGTCTGGGGCGTCGCCATCTCGGCGCTGTTCACCGGCCTGCAGACCTGGGTGTTGCGCATCGCCGGCGCCCATACCGTTCCGGCCACGGCCCTGCATACGGCTGTGCTCAATGGCGCAATCGGCCTGGGGGTGATCATCGGCGGTGGGGCGCTTGAGGTGATCGGCCTGCGGGGCGCCATGCTCGGCGCCAGCATGGTGATAGTCCCAGCCATTGTGCTGCTGGTTGCGTCAGGTGCGCGGCGCCGCGCCACGCCTGCATTTTCCTCAACCACCGAGGCTGATCAAGCCCGCCCCGAGGTGTAGACTGCCCCCACGCCTATTGCCTCACTCGAACAAGGGTTATTTGCCGTGATCAGTGCCGCCGTGCTTTCCAGCCAGACCCTGACTATCGCCTGGGTCGCCTATGTGCCTGTGCTGATCTGGGCGGTGGCGCGTACCCGCTGGCTCGAACTGTTCGCTGACAGCCGTCGCCAGCACTTGCTGTTCGGCACGGTGTTCGCCTTGTTTGCCCTGTGGCTGGTGCGGCGTGACTTCGACACCGGGGTGTCGTATCACTTCATCGGCATGACCGCCGTGACCCTGCTGCTGGACTGGCCGCTGGCGATTGTCGGGGGCTTGCTGGCGCAGCTCGGCCTGCTGGCGCTGGGGCGCCAGGACCTGGCGGCGATGGGGGTCAATGGCCTGTTGCTGATCGGCCTGCCGGTGCTGGTTACCGAAGTGTGCGCGATCCTGGTGGAGCGGGCACAGCCGCGCAACCTGTTCGTTTATATCTTCTGTTCGGGGTTCTTTGCCGCGGCGCTGTCGGCACTGTTGTGCCTGCTCGGTGGGCTGGGTTTGCTGTGGATGGACGGGCGTTTCGTCATGCCGGAGTGGATCGAGGACTTTATCGGCTACCTGTGGCTGATCATCTTCCCCGAAGCCTTCATCAACGGCATGGTGGTCAGCGCCCTGGTGGTGTTCTGCCCGGAGTGGCTGGAGACCTTCAACCGGACCCGCTACCTGCAGGCCCCGTGGAAGGATGACGACCCCGAGCGCTGACGGCTCAGTGGTGCGGGTTGATATCGCCGGAGAACAACTCGTCTTCGGCATCCGGTGCGACCGGAATCTTGTGTTCTTCCGAGGCCCAGGCCCCCAGGTCGATCAGCTTGCAGCGGTCGGAACAGAACGGCCGGAACGGGCTAGCCGCGTTCCATTCCACGGGGGCGCCACAGGTCGGGCAATCTACGGTTGTTGGTTGGCTCATGCTTGGCCTCCTCGCAAAGTCAGGTAAAAGTGGTGCAGGCGGTCGACCTCCGAGCGCAGCCAGTCCAGATCGCGGTCATTGACCAGCACGTCATGGGCGTGGCGCAGGCGTTCTTCGCGGCTGGCCTGGGCCTTGAGGATGGCCTGCACCTGTTCGGCGCTGGTCTGGTCGCGCAGCAGGGTGCGCTGCACTTGCAACTCCTGCGGTGCATCGATCACCAGCAGGCGGTCGGTGCGCTTGTACTGGCCGGACTCCACCATCAACGGCGAAACGAACACCGCATAGGGCGACTCGGCCTTGGCCAGGTAGCTGAAAATCTCCTGGCCGATCAACGGATGCAGCAGCGCTTCGAGCCACAGGCGCTGCTGCGGGTCGGCAAAGATCAGCTCGCGCAGGGCGGCGCGGTTGAGCTGGCCGTCTTCGAGCAGCACCCCCGGGCCGAAACGCTCGACGATACGGGCCAGCGCCGGGCGGCCCGGCTCGACCACCCAGCGCGCGGCCTGGTCGGCGTCGACCAGGTGCACACCCAGCTCGACAAAGCGCTGCGCAGCGGCGCTCTTGCCACTGCCGATGCCGCCGGTAAGGCCGAGAATCCAGGGGGTGAAAGCAGCGGTGGTCATCAGAATCCGGAATATTTCAGATAGGAAGTGGTTATTTGACCACCCCAGAGCAGCGCGATCCAGCCCGCGATGGCCAGATAGGGACCAAAGGGGATCGGCGTGCTGGCCTGCTTGCGCTGCAGGCGCAGCATAATCAGCCCGATCAACGCCCCCAATAAGGACGACAGCAGCAGCGTCAGTGGCAGGATCTGCCAGCCGCCCCAGGCGCCCAGCATCGCCAGCAACTTGAAGTCGCCATAGCCCATGCCTTCCTTGCCGGTAACCATCTTGAACAACCAGAACACCGACCACAGGCTCAGGTAACCGGCCACCGTGCCCCACAAGGCATCCTCCAGCGGCACGAACATTTCGAAGGCATTGACGATCAACCCCAGCCACAACAGCGGCAACACCAGGGCATCGGGCAGCAGTTGATGCTCGATGTCGATCATGCTCATGGCCAGCAGGCCCCAGCTCAGCACCAGCAGGGCCAGGGCGGTGCCGGTGACGCCGAAGCGCCAGGCGACAAACAGGGTCAGCGCCCCGCAGGCGAGTTCCACCAGCGGGTAGCGCGGGCTGATGCGCGCCTGGCAACCGGAACAGCGCCCGCGCAAGGCCAGGTAACTAATGACCGGTATGTTTTCCCAGGGGCGAATACGGTGGGCGCAATGCGGGCACTGCGACGGCGGCAACAACAGATCGAAGCGCGGCGCTTGTGCCTCGCTAGGCAACTCCAGCACCTCGCGTGCCTCGGCCTGCCATTGGCGTTCGAGCATGATCGGCAGGCGATGCACCAGCACATTGAGAAAACTGCCGACGATCAGCCCGAGCAACAGGGCGATGCTCAGGTAAATCAGTGGCTGGCTGGCCAGGGAGTTCAACAGGTTCATGGTCAGATCACATTGCCCAGCTGGAAGATTGGCAGGTACATGGCGATCACCAGGCTGCCCACCAGCAACCCCAGGATCAGCACGATCAACGGCTCAATCAGGGCCGTGAGGGTGTCGAGCAGGTGGTCGATGGCCTGTTCATAGTGGCTGGCGATCCTGGCGAGCATATCGTCCAGCGTGCCGGCTGTCTCGCCAATGGCGCACATCTGCACCACCAGCGCCGGGAACAAGCCGCTGGCGCGCAATGCCACGTTCAAGGCTAGACCACTGGCCAGGTCCTCGCGCACCTTGTGCAGCGCCTGTTCATACACCGGATTGCCACACGCCCCGGCAACCGTCCCCAGCGCCTCCACCAACGGTACCCCGGCGCCGAACGACGTCGACAAGGTGCGGGCAAAGCGGGCGAGGGCGGCATGCCGGAGCAGGCTGCCAAGCACCGGCAAACGCAGGGCCAGGCGCACCAGCCACAAACGCAACGCAGGCTTGTGTCGATAACCCCAACCCCCCGCGGCACAAGCGCCGCCAAAAGTTATCAACAGCCACCAGAAGTGTGCCCCCAACCACTGCGACAGGCCGATCACCTGTTGGGTAAAGGCCGGCAGTTCGGCACCAAAGCCGCCGAACAACGACTGAAAGCGCGGCACCACCTCCAGCAGCAACAGCGCCGACACCCCGAAGCCCACCAGCAGCACCAGCAGTGGATAAGTCATGGCCTTTTTAAGCCGCGCGCGCAGGGCCTGGCGTTGCTCCTGCAGCGCCGCGACCTGGGCCAACACCACCTCCAGGCTGCCGGACTGCTCACCGGCATCCACCAGGTTGCAATACAGCCGATCGAAGTAATGCGGGTGCCGGCGCAGTGCCGTGGCCAGGCTGCTGCCGGCAGCAATATCGGCCTTGATTGCGCCCAGCAGGCTGGCCATCGCCGGGTTGGCGCTGCTCTGGGCGACTACATCCAACGCCTGCAACAGCGCCACCCCGGCCTTGACCAGGGTGGCCAACTGACGGCTGAACTGGCTCAGCGCCTTGCCATCCAGTGGCCGCCGCCATTGCCACAGTGGCGGGCGCACACTGGCGATACGCCCCGGGCGAATCCCGCGCTGGCGCAACTGCGCCCTGATCAACGCCGGGCTGCGCGCTGCACTTTGGCCGCTGATCAAGGCGCCCTGGGCGTTAGTGCCTTGCCAGCTGTACATCCGGTTGCTTTCGGTCATCGCCACATCCTTGTTGCGCTGCCTTGCACAAGCCTGGTAACAGCTCCAGGCCCCGAGTGGTGGGCAGGGTTGCCCGCCGCCCACTAGAGTAGTCGAGCCAGAGCGACCGAATGACCGCCACGGGGTGACAAAAGGTGTCTGTTCGGGCCTACTGGCGCGCCTGCTGGCGCCGCACCACTGCGGCCGGCATGAACTGATTTTGTGAGGGAGAGTGTCCATGAAAGGGCAACGCGGTATTACCTTGATCGAACTGATGATCGTGGTGGCGATCATCGGCATTCTGGCGACCATCGCCTTGCCGATTTACACCAACAGCCAGGTACGCACCAAAGCCACGGCGGCCCTGGTAGAAATTTCTGCCCTGAAGACCGCCTTCGACCTGCGCCTGAACGAAGGCAAAGACATCGCCAACGTCGCCGCCCTGGGCGGCCAGGAGCGCACCGCCCACTGCGCCATTGCCGCCAGCGGCACCGCGGCCACGGGCGTGGGCAGCATCGTCTGCACCCTGATCGACGCCCCGGCCATCGCCACCGACAAAACCATCACCCTGACCCGCGCCGCGACTGGCTGGGCCTGCACCAGCACCCTCAGCGAAGACCTCGCCCCGGCAGGCTGCAAAGCCCTCTGAAACCGGCGCAATTGCTGTTAATAAACAGTGATTTGCGAAAGCGACCCGGCAGTGGTAGCGTTATCGCCACGCCGGTGTAGCTCAGTCGGTAGAGCAGCGCACTCGTAACGCGAAGGTCGCAGGTTCGATTCCTGTCTCCGGCACCAGTTCACGTTCCAGCGAAGGCTACCAAAATCTCTGGAACCCCCGTAAAACCCGCCTTCTGGCGGGTTTTTTCGTTATGGCGTTCCGTCGGATTCCGACAGCTGCCAGCCGATTTAGGGGTAACGTTTGGGATAAAGTCGATTCGATAAAGGGGTTTACCCTTATGGCTCGTACTACTGCTCCCCTGACCGACACCGCCTGCCGTTCGGCCAAGCCTACTGACCGCCCCTACAAGCTTTTCGACGGTGACGGTCTTTACCTCCTCGTTTACCCCAATGGCCGTAAAGGCTGGCGCTTCAGGTATGTAAAACCGGATGGGCGAGAGGGGCTGACCTCGTTTGGCAACTATCCCGTCATTGGTCTCGCAGATGCTCGGCAGAAGCGTCTGGAGACCAAGCGGATGCTGGCTGAGGGCATTGATCCGATTGAATCCAAGCAACAGGCCAAGGCCGAGGCGGTTGTCAGAGGCCACACATTCGAGCGCGTTGCCTTGGACTGGCATAAGGAAATGTCCCTGAAGTGGGCGCCTGGCCATTCGAGGACTGTGCTCAGTCGCTTGAAGACTCACGTATTCCCGCTGCTCGGCGCACGCGCCGTCGTTGATCTGGATACCTTCGACCTCATGCAGCCGCTTGAGGCGATCAAGAAGCGCGGCACGATTGATGTAGCTTTGAGGGTACAAAACTACCTGCAGAGTATCATGCGTGAGGCAAAGCGGCTGCGGCTGATCACGGTGAACCCGGCATATGACCTTGAAGGCTTCATCAGCGCGCCACGGGTTACGCACCGACCTGCACTCCCGCTGTCTCGTCTGCCGGAGTTGATGGACCGCATCGAGAACTACAAGGGGCGCACGCTCACTCGGCTGACAGTCATGCTGTCGCTGCATGTGTTTGTTCGGTCCAGCGAATTGCGTTTCGCACGCTGGAGTGAGTTCGACCTGAAGTGCGGCATATGGGAGATACCTGACACGCGGTCCGCTTTGGATGGCGTCCCGTATTCGACCAGAGGTACGAAGATGGCGGGCGACATCCATCTGGTCCCGCTGTCGCCGCAAGCGGTGGCGTTGCTCGAACAGATTCATGCGATCACGGGGTACTTCGATTTGGTGTTCACCAGTGACGCTCGCTCGTGGAAGCCAATGTCCGAGAACACGGTCAACAGTGCTCTGAGGAACATGGGCTATGACACCAAGACCGAAATCTGCGGGCATGGCTTCCGGTCCATGGCGTGCAGTGCCTTGGTTGAATCCGGGCTGTGGTCAGAGACGGCTATCGAGCGGCAGATGAGCCACAGGGAGCGCAACAACGTTCGGGCGGCGTATATCCACAAGGCCGAGTTCCTGGAGGAACGGCGAATGATCATGAGTTGGTGGAGCCGTTACCTGGAAGCGAACCGGCAGGAGCATATTTCGCCGCATGAGTTCGCGAATCAGGCCGGGACAAACGTTTCTAGCCTAAGAGCAAGGCGTGGCGCAATCGAGTGAGCGCACGGCTTTGAAATTTCGGTGATCCGCTCTCCATACGGGTCCATCCAAACAGGGCTGCAAAGCCGCCCTGTTTGGATGGACCTCATCTGAAAAATCAAAAACACCAAATCGGCCACTGGAAACCACGGGATTCCGTACACGCCCAATGTCATTTTCAACCACAAAATCCAGCGGGCGAGTCGCTTGACCCCCTCGAATTGCGAGCGTAGAAAAGACAGTGCAAAGGCTGTCGTTGACAGCACCCCAGGTGACCAGAGCCTTCAAGGTCACGCCGCTCTCGCGGTGGTTCTCCCCCCAAATGGCGATTCGCATCCGGCAGCTCGCCCGGTCACCCCCCCGGTGATGGATGCCTACTTCAGATCATGGCCCTTGTGCGCCAGACGACACTTCCTACTTCGCTGCCCTGCAGCAACCTATCCGCTTGGCCGAATCTTGCGCCAACCTGCGCCCGTCTCTTTCTCCTGGAAAGAGACGGGCGCTTCTAGCACTGCTGCAGCCCTCATTGCACTTGGCTTTGCGGCTACTCCACTCGTGACAATCGGCGTGACAAACGCCGATGTCACCAGCAACAGCGATGTAGATGATGGTGCCGCAGACCACGGAGTGGACTGCAGCTGACTGACAGTCAGGCATGCCCCGGTCATCGCATCGCTGCGTTAACCCGGCTCAGGATCTCGCGGCGCTGGTCTCGTCAGCCAATGCAGCCTCCACCCGCCCACCGGTAACGGTGCTCAGGAGGCCAGATCATGAGATGCCCTTGCTCCCGGACGTAAGGAGCCGCCAGTCCCGCGTAGTGGACATTCCCCACAGGTCGCAGGGGCCTTGATCCCTGATAACACTCAACATTCTTGGCGGGATGACGTGGGGCGAGGATCGGAGACCAGGCGATGAGGTGATTCGACATGGCATTGGTGGGTAGACGCGATGGCCGTAATTTCGGCTACGGCAGGCAACTGAGCTATGCAGGGCCGCAGGCGTTGAAAGACATGTTCGGCGGCGGCCACTACGGCACGGTGAAGGCACACTGTGATCGGTGGCAGGCATTCGTCAGATGGTGCCGCTCCGAACAAGGGCCCGGTATCAATGATGCGCGGCAGATTGATCGGAAGGTATTGGCGGACTATGCGGCGTACCTGCGCGATGCGGTTGAGTGCGGTAGCCTCGCCATCAGCACCGCACAAAACCGCCTATCCAGCGTTAACAGGACAATGGCGGCGCTGCGCGGTGATCAGTGTGTGAAATTGCCCAGTCCGAGCAAGGCGTTGGGTATGCAGCGTACCGGGGTTCGACACTCGGTACCTCAGGGCCAAAACCGCCAACAGGTTCAGCAGATCGCCCATGCGCTTTGCCTCCAGCATCACCAACGGGCCGCCGCGATTGTTCTGTTAGCGCGGGCCACCGGCATGCGCATGCGTGAGGCCATCTTGGCTGACCTACCACGGCTAAGCCGTGAAGCTAACGATCTAGGTAGGATTAACATTCAGGATGGCACCAAAGGCGGCCGCGCTGGTGCCTCGGCACCGCGTTGGATTGCGGTGGACCACCATGTTCAAGACGCACTTGGGTTTGCACGGCAAGCGTCGCCTGCGAGTAGCAGCAACCTAATTGCGCCAGACGAAAGCTATCTGACTGTTCTGCAGGAAATCATCCGCCCAGCGCGGGACGTCCTGCATGCACACAACCTCAAAGGCTTCCATGAGCTACGAGCGGCGTACGCATGTGAGCGCTATGAGCAAATCACCCAACACCCTGCGCCAATCAACAGCGGCCAATGTCCCCGGGTTGATAGGCACCTTGATCGTGAGGCCCGAAGCCAGATCAGCTATGAACTGGGGCATGGTCGGATCGACGTGGTCGCGGCCTACATTGGAGGAAGGATATGAGCAAGCCATTCGATATGGAGTTGTTTTTGGCTAGCGTGCTAACCGGCTCGCTCGCGACCCGGCAACGCCATTTGCGCCAGGCAAGAATCATCCAAGTTGAAATCTCAGAGCGCTGGCAACGACAGACGCCTTGGGCCTGGCAGAAAAAGCATGTGGTTTGGTTTCTCGATCATCGTCTAACTAACCGCAGCGAAGCAACGCGGTACTACTACTTGCTGACCGTGCGGTTGCTGGCTGGTCGACTGCAAAAATCATGGGTATTCTGATCGCTAAGGTATGATGTTTTTAGGCGTTCTGTGCGTGCTTATTCTTGTGCTCAGGTCTGGTGATATGTTATGTGTGGTTCTAAATAAGCTCTGTTAGTGTTAGGGGGGGTCGTCAGTGTGAACGATATTAGTGTCGAGGTTTGAAGAATTGTAAGCTTTCTATAAGGGTCTGTTAGTCAGTAAATCTTGGGCTTTTACTTTTTTTGTTTTTGTTTTTGTTTTTGTTTTTGTTGTCTTTTTTATTTTGTCGTTCGGAAGCTAAAATTGGCGCCATCGCAAGGAGAGTGGTGTTCTCTAGAGAGCTAGAAGGTAAGATTCCAGACTACTCCTTGCCTATAGTGAAATTACGATTATTTTTTACAAGATATATTGGAGAGTAACATGGTTAATGGAGACGCTATAAGGTTTGCGCTGGATCAGCCCATCGACTGGGAGAAGTTCGAAGTCATGGTGTGTGATATATTGGCGGAGGATGATCTCCCGAGGTTGCGAAAGTTTGGTGGGCGGCATGATCACGGATTAGATGGCTATCAGGACTCCTACTACTCTCTTGAATCAAAAAGTGGTCCGTCCAGTAGCTTTATTGCCGTGCAGGTTAGCTCTCAAAAAGCGCAAAAGGTCAAAGTTTCTGACACTTTGAAGAAGCTTAAAGAGAACAATATTAGTGCGAACACTTTGGTCATGGTTTTTAGGGATGAGTGCTCATCCACGGTTGCTAGGCAGTTGGCTTCGCAAGGATTAGCTCATAATATAGCTGTGGATGTGCGGGATCGGGACTATTTGGCAAGGCGGCTGGGTCTATCAGGGTCAAAAATATTTTCTAGGCACCTCGGTACCGATATTCGCACGCAAGTCAATAGGTTGTTGGAGGTTCCTGATCCTCTCGCAGAGGCAAGTGATACGTTAAAGAAATCCATTTTTGTAGCAATGGCAACCTATGCGTTGAGTGCTAATTCTCGACTCGTAAAGGGCAAGCTTTTTGAACGTACTGTCCTAGGTATTATTGCGAGTAGTCGAGATGGTATTGAAAAACATGATCTTTTAAAAAAGGTAAGGGGCGCTCACCCTGAGCGTCGTATTGAGGATGAACAACTAAACTCTGCGATAAGTGGTCTGCGAAACTCTAGTGAAATTGAATTTTATAACGGGAGGTATCAGGCGTCGACGGAAGCATTAGGTAAGTTTGGTCGGCTCATTGAATCAGTTGATGGCGCTTATTCTTATGTCCAGGAGTGGGTCGCGGAACAGGTTAAGAGGCAGCATGCTGGTTTGAGTGATGCTGTTTTCGGCTATGTTGAGAAAAATGTTAAAGACGCCTTGGTCTACATAATAAGACTCATAGGGCCGAACAAAACTGAGCGCTACAGCATTGAGGTAAATGGTGATGTTGAGGTTGATTTGCACCGACTATTGTCTAAAAATGTTGGGCCAGATCTAGGGCGCACAGTTTTAGCTGCAATCGCTGGGTTCATTGAGGATGCCGAGCATAATAAAAAGCTGGCACCTTTTGTGCGCGCTTATGCTGCGTTAGCAATTAGGAATGTGGATCCTGTTGGTAAACAATGGCAATCAAACGTATTGCGCCGGAAAATAATGGCGCTGGATACGGATGCGGTGCTCAAACTCATCATCGAGGATTTACCTGAACACCAGTCTGTCAAAATCGCGTTGGAGGCGTTTTCCGCTGAGGGAGTAGAGATTGCTATTCCGCAATCCGTATTTGATGAGACTCTAGATCATATACAGCGCTCTCCTATTACCTACAATCGGTTCCAAGGAAGCATCGGTCGTCTACCGCTTCCGGCCATTGATACAAATGTTTGGAATGCTGTTGTGAGAGGGTATGCTTATGCTCTATCTAAATCATCAGCGCTCTCGTGGGATTCATATCTTGATCGTTACCTCGACCTAGATGAGGGGAGACATTATCTAGCGCACACCATCAAGCGTTTAGTCAACTACAAAATCATTGATACTTCTGAAGTTGCAGAATGTGATGTTGAAACACTGCGCTCTTTGACGGAAATTATGCAGAAGAAAGAGGAAAATCGTTTGAAGGCGAGCTTCCGCGGTGATGACCTCAAGGTTGAAAGAATCGACCGTGACTTGAAGATGTTATTATTTATGGCCGAGACGCAGAGCGGTGCTGATTACGTCGCTCGCGGTTACCTCGTCACTGAAGACTACGGGTTGTTTAAAGTGGAGAACTCGGAAGCGTGGCGGCCCCGTCCAAAAGTTGCCACAATGACTAGCACTCTGCCTTTTCTTGCGGAGTTCGTCTGTGGCGCGCGGTTAGATGATAACGATGTCGTTAGGCTCGTTTTTGAGCCGATTACTGTAGCAACTGCACAACTTTTAAAGCCGGAGATCGACTGGCTTACAGAAGCAGGTGGTTTGTTACAGGACCAATCAATGAACAAACTTGAGTGGTCCCTGTCGAAAGGGCTACGTAGTGAAATTCATGAGTTCAACAAGTCGCTTGAAAATGGTGCTGCACCTGATATGGATATGCAGTTCAAAGCCCTAGGCTCTGCTGTTGAAGCCGGAATTAAACTTCGGCCTGATCTAGAAGAAGCGGTTCAGAACTACCATAGACTTAAGCAGGTGGCCGAGAGTGATAGGGCGGAACTGGAAAAGCTCAAATCTGATCTCATGGCTTCCCTATATGAGGTTGCCGGTGATAGTTCGAAAGGACGGGCGCGCGCGAACCGAGTATTGGGTACGTTAAATTTGGATGTGTCGAAAAAGCCACTTTAAAATAATGTGGAAATCGATTGTCTTTGATTTGGCGGAGACGGCGTTTCTGGAGCTAGAGATTTTTATCTGCTAGCTCCAGTTTCGTTCAATTCTAAATGATGCAAAGCTCGCATGTTTACGAGCTTATCAAAGCGGAAGAGGTGGTAGTCCTATATCGTGAAGAAATAGCTCTGCCTTTTTTCTGATGTTATTTTATGGTCTTTGTATTTCATAAGTTTTATGTGTAAATAGCGATTGTTCATTGGGCAGTGTTGACATTTTTTCATAAGTTTCGGGGTGTAAGTTTGCTTGGTTCGAAATCGGTCAGATTGAGTAGTCGGAGAGGTGTATAGGCCGTTTGTGGTTTGTAATCTCGTCCGTTTTGCAAATCCTGTCTCAGGTCAAACTCTGCGTTAGCGCATGCGACAACTAAAGTTTGGTGATGGGGTATGTCAATAGTTAGTTCTATTGTATTACTCCATGATTTTGGTGTCTTCTAGCTCCTTGAGTGCTGCTTTGGGCGCGTTACGGTGTCGTGCAATGAGAAAAAGCCTGGGGATAAGTTTAGGGGTAGAAAGGTTTTCCCCTGAAAATAATATTTATAAAACTCAATGTTTTGTGTATTGATACGATTCCTGTCTCCGGCACCAGAGTTGTCGATAGTGTTCAGTTACTCTATCGGGCTGATGAACCGCCTTCGGGCGGTTTTTTGCTTCTCGGGGCGGCTGAATCGCTAACCCTAGTGGGAAGCTTGTCTCAGAGGATGCAACGGATGCCCTTTACGGCCGATGAGCAGCGGATTTGGGATGATGCGATAGCCTTCGCGAGGAGCAACAAGAAGGCTATCGGACGACGTTTGACGTCAATCGATATCTATCCGGCTGAAGAGGAGCCAGTCTCGGTTTTCATGTCAGGATCTCCGGGTGCAGGCAAGACCGAGGCGTCGATTGCCTTGGTGACCCTCTTCTCCAATTCTGCGATCCTGCGCATAGATCCAGACGAACTGAGAAGTGAGTTCCCTGAGTACAGGGGAGGGAACGCCTACCTTTTCCAAGGCGCCGTCTCGATTCTTGTTTCCAAAATTCTCGACTTCGCGCTGGATAGAAGGCAGTCTTTTTTGCTCGACGGCACCCTAGCGAATCTCGACGTTGCGAGACAAAATGTCGACAGGTCCCTGGCCAAAGGACGATACGTCCAGATCCTCTACGTTTACCAGAATCCCTTGCTGGCCTGGGAGTTCGTGAAAGCGCGAGAGCAGGCTGAAGGCCGGCGGATCCTCGTGGAGCATTTCGTCGAGCAGCATTTTGCGGCGCGTGACGTCGTGAACAGGCTTAAGCTAGAGTATGGTAAAGACATCCACGTCGATCTCCTGCAGAAGCACATCGACAATTCGGACCGCCTCTACAAGGCTGGCGTCGAAAAGATTGACTACCATATCCCCGAGCGCTTCACCCGCGAGCAACTGGTTGCCGCGATTGGGAACGCAATGCCCTAGGAGCTACCCATGAACCCGTTCAAGTCACGTTCTGAGAAGGTCAAAAGCCCCTTCGCTGAATTCATTCGCAATGCGAAATCTGACGAGAAGAAGCGTATCTACAGCACTGTCCTGATTGAGGCGACCAAGCGTCAAAATGAAATCATGGTTGCAGCGCAAGTGAAGAACGCTTGATCCGAAGTGCGTTACAGGAAGCCCGGCTAAAAGCCGGGCTTTTCTTTGGCCAGGAGCAAATGATAGTTGATGTGGCTGGTCTGCTGGCACCGTCAACCTCGTCAACTGTCAACCATCGTCAACCGGCAGCCGCTAGCAAAACGGCGCGGGTTTCCGACCCCGTGCTAATGGAAATTTTGCAGGGGTCCCGGAGTTGAAGGTGGTCAGAAGTCTTTTCTTAGTGCTGGCTGTCGGTGCTCAGGTGACGGGAGCCGATCAGGTGTCCTAGTATCTGCCGGGGCTGGCCATCATGGCCACCATAAGAGCGAGGGAATACGCGATGCAAATGGTCCAGGTCAGATCATCCGCTATTACTGCCGTTGGTTACGACGCTACGACGCGGAGAATGAAGATCACATTCAAGCAGGGTCGCACATACGATTTCTGCGGGGTACCGCCAGAGGTGCATCAGGGCCTGATGAATGCAGGCTCAGTTGGTGCTTACTATGATCGGGTAATCAAAGACAGGTATCAGTGTTGACTGTCGAGGACTCAGGTGCGGTCACTGGCAGGTGGTTTTCGATTTAGGGATACGTTGGGCGACTATTTTCTTTAAATCTCAGTATTTGCTGGTCTGAATTGCCAAGATTCGATTCCTGTCTCCGCACCAGATATCTGATTTCTAGCTGTCTGAGGCCTCTACGAAATGCCCAACAAATCCTGCCTTGTGCGGGCTTTGTTGTTTCTGGTTTTTTCTGATGTCTTGTTGTCTCTCTGCTGGTCCAGAGATTGAGAATGGATGTTCAGGTGGTACCATAGATAAGTATTACGGATAATGGAATTCATGGAGTGTCCAGTGTGAAAAAATGGAGGTTAGTATTAATCGGCACAGTTTCGCTGTTCCTCGTAGCCTGTGAGAAAGCACCATCGTATGAATTCGAGGGCACGTATTTCATAACTGAAGGTGAAGGCTGCACTATTCCGACAAGTGCGGAAGACAATGAGAGTTATTTTTTGGAAATAACTAGGCAGGTTCACAATGGAAGCTTGTCGTACTCCGCTAAGCTTCCATCAGCTGCAAAGGCTGAAATGCCTATTACTAGCGTGCAAAGCGCTTCGCCAACCAGCGATAATGAACTAACTTTCAATTTCACTCACGCTAAGGTACCCGGCGCCGTGCCGGGGAGCTCAAAGATGAGCTTCGAAATTTCTGTAGTACCTAATAAAAATAAGGAAGGCCATCTATGGCTGACTAAACAAAAGGCCATCATGGTTCAGGACGAGAAAGTAACCGAGTACGATGTTCTTGATAATTTGAGAAGATTTTTCGAACTCGGGCAGGCAGGGGCTTGCTTGAGAAAAGGAACAGCTACGGGCTGAGTGCAAGAGGGAGGCAGTGTTGGCGAGGGTAACTAGGCTCGTCCAACAGTGCCCCTTAAGCAGGGCCCCCGCCTTTCGGTCATTCGCCAAACAACGCCTTGGTGTATTTTTTAGAGATGACCCCGGATCGTTCCCCGTTCGCGCCGTAGTAGCGATCTTCACGACATAGTCGCTCTTTCACGTCGCAGAAAATCCCGTTAGCGAAGGTGAACTCGGTCAGGTCGACGTCACTCGATGTGAATACGTCGGTCGTCGCTGCCTTTTTGCCTAGGTACTTTTCCGTTAGCTCGCGGGAGATACCTTTGTCATTGGCGCACACGTAACGGTCGCAGAGCACGCCCGACACTGGCGTTTTCAGTGCGGCTCGCTGTTTGGCCTGTGCGGGCATCACGCCCACGGCCAGCAGCAGCGCCAAAGAAAGCAGAAGAGGTGATTTATTCATACTCATTGGACTTCGTTCAGTGGGTTTCAGATTTACGCAAGCCACGGCACAGCAGGTTAGCAGACCATGCTAAGGCAAAGAGGTTTCTACAAGACCAGGCGATTCATTCGCCGTCGCCAAATCCTCAACCAACGCCTTCGCCATCCCACTCAGAAAATGAGCCGCACAAGCCATTGCTTCATCCTCTTCAATCATCACTTGATGAGTCAGCTTGCTCACGCACCCCATCAACAAAGCCGCCTGCTCCAGCACATAACCTGCATTGTGCCCCGGCTCAACCCGAAACAGTCGTTCAGTAGTCTTCCCGCTCGGGCCTTCGCCGAAGGTGCCGACGCCTATCGTTTTCAGAACTGAAGCACGATCTTCGCTCATCCATACCTCCCAAAGCAGGCAGCCAGCCCTGCCAAAGCAACACTGGCGCTCGCCTGAAAAACTCAGTGCTTCAACTGAACCTTGCTCAAAGCCACTTCAACCAAGCTTCGGGCGTGTTCGATCTCATGCATGGTCGCCAAGGTCAGTACTTGCTCAGGTGGCCTGGGATGGAGCAGCACTGTCTGCTGAGCAATAGTCAGCGCACGGACCAAGTATCCGGAAGTCTGGACGAGAAGGTCTTCAAGGGATTGGTTGGGATGGTGCGGGGGATCTGGGACGATTTTTAGCATGACAAACTCCGACATCGGTGGAGCTGCCACGTCTCTGCTGTCAAACAAATGGGTGGCAGCTGTACGCGGGTTGACAGACCGAGGATATCGGAACTCGGCGCACACAAGTGTGCCCCACGTACAGCCGCCATAAAGCGACGTACATGTGGTCCGAACTCAGAAATCGGCCTGTCAAAACCGGTCGCTGGAATTGCCAACGACCGGCCGAGACTAGAGTCCTACCGGGACCACTGCAATGCTTTGAAAGCGGCAAAAGTATGATTGGGAAATGGACTACATGGAATCAGGAAATTCTGAAGATTTCCGCCGCTAAAGTACCGTTCTCGCGACTATTCGTTACAAATCCACAACACCTCTCTGGTGACCCTGCCATCACCCACGCCATCATAGGAGGTCACCGCAACCTGGCCCGTCCAGGCGCTGCGTTATATACGAAGGGCAACTAACGCCCTCTTTTTTCTGCTGGGGCGATGGATGAAACAAGGGCGAGTGTGGGCGCTGATGTTGATGGTTGCGGTCTTGTCGGGCTGCGCCACGGCGCCGCCGAGGGATCAGAACAATCTGTGCAATATCTACCGCCAGTACCCGGACTGGTACGAAGATTCGCTGAAGATGCAGCAGCAGTTCGGCACGCCACAACATGTGGCGATGGCGATCATGAAGCAGGAAAGCAGTTTCGTCTCCGATGCGCTGCCGCCCCGCGATTACTTGCTGTGGGTAATCCCGTGGGGGCGGGTGAGTTCGGCCTATGGTTATGCACAGGCCCAGGACCCGGTCTGGGGCGAGTACAAATCCGGTACCGGCAATGGCGGCTCGCGCGATAACTTCGATGACGCGGTCATGTTCATTGGCTGGTACACCGCCGGCACCCAGCGCCAGTTGGGGATTTCCAAGTGGGATACCTACAACCAGTACCTGGCCTATCACGAAGGGCGCGGCGGTTTTAGTCGTGGGACCTATCGCAGCAAGCCGTGGCTGATGCAGGTGGCGCGCAAGGTAGAGGCGCAGTCGCGGCTCTACGGTGCCCAGCTCAAGGCCTGTCGCCAGGAGTTGGAAGATGATCGCGGTTGGTTCTAGACCGTTCGGCGCAACAGCGGGCGAGTCTTGATCAGCCCCGCTGCAAGGGCCGCCAGAATGAGTGCAATGGCGATGCCTTCGTTGCGGTCGATGTGGTGGCCGAGCATGACGATGGAGCCGGTGATGCCGAATATCGGGATCAGCAACGACAGTGGCGCAACGGTTGAAACCGGGTACTCGCGCAGCAACAGGTTCCAGCCCCAGTAACAGAAGTGCGTCGCCGCGTAGACCTGGAACAACAGCGATAACAGCGCGACCCCCTCAACATGGCTGGCCAGGGCGGTGAACGGCGCGCTGCCCTGGCTGAGCCAGGTGAGCAGCAGCAAGGGGATCGGCGGGAACAGGCTGGCCCACACCACAAAGGCAAACATCT
This sequence comes from Pseudomonas sp. ZL2, assembly GCF_054788455.1. Lineage (NCBI taxonomy): Bacteria > Pseudomonadati > Pseudomonadota > Gammaproteobacteria > Pseudomonadales > Pseudomonadaceae > Pseudomonas > Pseudomonas sp. ZL2. The sequence goes on from NZ_JBGOGX010000006.1 coordinate 43,420, forward strand.
CACGCACTTTCGAGCGTTTGATGATGACGTTGCCCAGGCTCCAACTGAAGGCGCTGACCAGCAATACGCTGTAGCCCGCGGTCGTCGCCTGGCCGGGGCTGTTGGCGATAATGCAGATCAAGCCCAGGGCGGCGAGTACCACGCCAACGCACTGGCCAAGGCTCATGCCTTCGCGAAACAGCAGCACGCCCCACCCCAAGGTGAAGAAGGCACTGAACTGGATCAGCAGGGCAGCGGTGCCGGGTGGCACGCCCAGGCTGATCCCCAGGTTGATCAGTGCCCACATCGCCACGCCGAAGATCAAGCCGTAGGCGGCCAGCCAACCCAGGGCCACGGGCGGGCGTTTGATCAAGAACACCCAGGGCAGGGCGGCGAGGCTAAAGCGCAGGGCGGTGAGCAACAGCGGGTCGATCTCGGTCAGGGCCAGTTTGCTGATGGGGAAGTTCAGGCCCCAGATGGCTGTCACCAACACGGCGAGCAGCAGGTGTTTTCGTTGCATGGTGTTGTTATCCACAGGCGGGCAGGGCGTAACTATGCGCAATGCGGCTGCTGGCCCGCTTGCGCTATCGGGTCGTAGGTCGTTAGATTCGGGCCATGATTGCTATCGACCCGTATGAACACATTCCCCGCGACGCGGTGGTAACCGCCGTTGACTATGCCGATGGCCATCACTTCGCCCTGCACACCCATCAGCGCGGGCAGTTCGCCTATGCGGCCTGTGGGGTGATCACCGTGTTCACCCGCCAGGGCAACTGGGTGGTGCCGCCGCAACGGGCCATCTGGGTGCCGGCGCAGGTGCCCCATGAGATGGTCATGAGCGGGCCGGTGACCATGCTCAACACCTACATCAGCAACGCGGCGGCGGCACGCTTGGGGCTGCCGGAGTTGTGTCAGGTGTTCGATGTTTCGGCATTTTTGCGTCAGTTGATGATCCAGGCGGCGCAGGTGCCGGCGCTGTATGCGCAAGAAGAGCGCGACGGTCATTTGATGGCGTTGCTGCTGCATGAAATCGCCAGCATGGCGCCGCTGTCGCTGAATGCGCCGCTGCCGGATGATCCGCGCTTGGCCCAGGCTTGCCAGCGGCTGCTGCAGCAACCGTCGCTTGAAGTGAGCATCGATGACATGGCCCGGCAGGTGGGCAGGAGCCGGCGCACCTTCACCCGGCTGTTTCGTCAGCAAACCGGTATCAGCTTTGTCGAATGGCGCCAGCAGGCGTGCCTGTTGGCGGCGGTGGTACGCCTGGGCAATGGCGAGTCGGTTACCCGGGTGGCGATGGACCTGGGCTACAGTAGCCCCAGTGCCTTCACCAGTGTTTTTCGTAAAGCCTTGGGGGCGGCGCCGAGTCGGTATTTCAGCAAGGAAGGGTGAGGCGTGCGGCAGGGTTATGCCCAGCCAAACAACTCACAGGCATTGCCCGTACTCACCTCAGCCAACCGCTCAACCTCAATCCCCATGATCCCAGCCAGCGCCTGGGCAATCTGCGGCAGATGCTCCGGGCTGTTGCGCACGCCCGGGAACATCACCGGCGCCATGTCCGGCGCGTCGGTTTCCAGCACCACGCTGTCCAGCGGCAACTGCGGCAGCACCTTGTGCAAGCGCAGCGCCTGCGGCCAGGTCGCGGCGCCGCCAAGGCCGAGTTTGAAGCCCAGCTTGTGATACTCGCGCGCCTCTTCAACGCTGCCGGCAAAGGCATGGATGATGCCGCCACGCTTGAGCTTGTAGCGCTTGAGCGTGGCGATTACCACGGCGTGGCTGCGGCGTACGTGGAGCAGGGCGGGCAGGTTGCAGTCGACGGCCAGTTGCAGCTGGGCTTCGAACAGCGCCTGCTGGCGCTCGCGGTCGAGTTCGGGCAGGTAGTAATCCAGGCCGAACTCGCCGACGGCGCACAGCTGGCGCTCACCCTGCAGGCGGGTCAGCCAGTCGCCCAGTTCGGTCAGGTGTTCGGGGCGGTGCTGGTCGAGGTAGACCGGGTGCAGGCCGAACGCCGCGTACAGCTGCGGGTCGCTGCGCACCAGGTCCCAGACTCGCTGCCAGTTGCTTTGATACACCCCCAGCACCACCATGCGCTCGACCCCGCCGGCCCGGGCATTGGCCAGCAGGGCCGGGCGGTCGGGGTCGAAGTCTGGAAAATCCAGATGGGTGTGGGTGTCGATCAGGCGCATGGTTAGGCCGTGAAGATTCGCTGTTTGAAGGTTCGACCGATGGCGTGCACGCCGGGTTCGTACTGTTTTTGTTCAACAGCGGCGAGGGCCAGCTTGAGCGCGGTTTCGGCGATCAGGCCGTGTTGCTGGGCCATGGCGTTGACCGGCAGCGGCAAGAAGTCGAGCAACTGGTTGTCGCCGAAGGTGCCCAACTGCAGGCTGCGCGAGTCGGCCGGGCGTGCTTGCAGCACGTCGAACACGCCTTGCAGCAGCACGTAGGAGGTGGTCACCAGGGCGTCGGGCAGGCGGCCGAGTTCTTCGATCAGTTGGTTCATCAGGCGCTGGCCGCACTCGCGGCTAAAGGCTTCGCCTTGCAGACGGCTGATCTTGCCGTTGAAGCCTTCCAGGGCCTGGTCGAAACCGCCGGCGCGGGCCTGGCTGACGCTGAGCTCCGGGCGGGCGCCGATCAGGGCGATGTGCGCGGGTTTGGTGGCCAGCAGGCTGCGGGTCAGTTGCTGGCTGGCGTTGCGGTCGTCGCTGACGATCGAGCAGAAGTGTGCCGGGTCGAGGCTGCGGTCGATGGCGATGATCGGCAGGCCCTTGGCTTGCAGTTCGCGGTAGCTGTCGTCTTCCGGCGGCAGGCAGCTGGCGACGAACAGCGCGTCGCAACGGCGGGCGCGGAACAGTTGCTGGAGCTGGCGCTCGCTCTCGGGCTGGTCGTCGCTGCTGGCGATCAGCAGTTGGTAGCCCTGGGCCCGGGCGCGTTGTTCCAGTTGCTTGGCGATGCGCGCGTAGCTGGGGTTTTCCAGGTCGGGGAGGATGAACCCCAGGGTACGCGTGTGCCGGCTGCGCAAACCTGCGGCCTGGGGGTTGGGGGTGAAGCCATGGGCTTCGACCACCGCCCGCACCCGCTCGACAGTGCTGTTGCTGATGCGTTGCTGTTCGGCCTTGCCATTGATGACGTAGCTGGCGGTGGTGACGGACACACCGGCCAGACGCGCGATATCGCTGAGTTTCACCGCATTTTCCTTGTTATTACCGAGACTGGCTGCAGAGCCTGACCGGGTATTGTCGCCGATCCTGCGAGGGCGGCGCAGACGACCATTGTCGCAATTGTCCGACAATATGGGCAATGTTGTTCACATCGGTGTGAGCAACTGTCATTGGCAGGTAGCCAGCATATCAGGCGGTGCCTGGGTTACGACCGCTTCGCGCTCGATCGCTGGCAAGTCCAGCTCCCACAGAGTTGGCGCAGT
>NZ_JBGOGX010000007.1:0-13754 GCF_054788455.1 Pseudomonas sp. ZL2
GACAATACCCCTTGGCGAGAGCAAACAGCCTGATCAAGACAGTTGCTCCCACAGTTCTTGTGTATGCAGAGCCCCTTGTGGGAGCCGGCCTTGCCGGCGATGGCTGCGCAGCAGCCCGAATACAGTTGTGTCCCCACCACACCCGCAGCGTTTAAACTGCGCCTTTGCGACCCTATTTGTCGCATTGCCGTAAGCCTTGGTAAAACAGGGTTTGGCGCTATAAGAAGTTGTCGCTTGGCGGCAAGGTCAGGCGCCGATCTGTCCTTACAATCCCCCCATCGCTCGCCAGTTCCAGGCAGGCGTTCCTCTTCAGGAGACTCCGATGTCCGTTGAGCAAGCTCCGGTGCAACGCGCCGATTTCGACCAGGTGATGGTCCCCAATTATGCACCGGCGGCTTTCATTCCCGTCCGTGGAGCGGGCTCCCGCGTCTGGGATCAGGCGGGCCGCGAGCTGATCGATTTCGCCGGCGGCATCGCCGTTAACGTCCTTGGCCATGCCCATCCGGCGCTGGTTGGCGCCCTGACCGAGCAGGCCAATAAGCTGTGGCACGTGTCCAACGTGTTCACCAACGAGCCGGCCCTGCGCCTGGCGCACAAGCTGGTCGATGCGACCTTCGCCGACCGTGCGTTCTTCTGCAACTCCGGCGCCGAAGCCAACGAGGCGGCGTTCAAACTGGCCCGGCGTGTCGCCCACGACCGTTTCGGCCCCGAGAAGCACGAGATCATCGCCACCGTTAACAGCTTCCACGGTCGCACCCTGTTCACCGTCAGCGTCGGCGGCCAGCCGAAGTACTCTGACGGTTTCGGGCCGAAAATCACGGGTATCAGCCACGTGCCGTACAACGACCTGGACGCGTTGAAGGCGCAGATTTCCGACAAGACCTGCGCCGTGGTCATCGAGCCGATCCAGGGCGAGAGCGGTGTGGTCCCGGCTGACGTTGCCTACCTGCAAGGCGCCCGCGAGCTGTGCGACAAGCACAACGCGCTGCTGATCTTCGACGAAGTGCAGACCGGCGTTGGCCGTACCGGCTCGTTGTTTGCCTACCAGCACTACGGCGTGACTCCGGACATCCTCTCCAGTGCCAAGAGCCTGGGCGGCGGTTTCCCGATCGGCGCCATGCTGACCACCGAAGACCTGGCCAAGCACCTGGCCGTCGGCACCCACGGCACCACCTACGGCGGCAACCCGCTGGCCTGTGCCGTCGCCAGCGCGGTGCTGGATGTGGTCAACACCCCTGAAGTGCTGGCCGGCGTCAAGGCCAAGCACCAGAAGTTCAAGGCACGCCTGGAGCAGATCGGCGAGAAATACGGCTTGTTCACCCAGGTACGTGGGGTTGGCCTGCTGATCGGTTGCGTGCTGTCCGAGGCCTGGAAAGGCAAGGCCAAGGATGTCTTCAACGCCGCCGAGAAAGAAGGCCTGATGGTGCTGCAAGCCGGCCCAGACGTCGTGCGTTTCGCCCCGAGCCTGGTGGTCGAGGATGCCGATATCGATGAAGGCCTGGACCGTTTCGAGCGCGCTGCAGCAAAACTGACTCAGGCCTGATTCAAGCCTGAAGTCCTTTCATCGGCCCTGACGGGCCGGTGAAACCGAATTCCAGAGCAGGTGCCTGCGGGCGCCTGCTGTTTTTCTTTGAGCCGGCGGATGTCGGCCTGTTTTCCCGAAAGGAGTGACACCATGCTGGTGATGCGCCCCGCGCAAATGGCTGATCTGGGTGAAGTACAGCGTCTTGCCGCAGACAGCCCCATTGGTGTCACGTCCTTGCCGGATGATGCCGGTCGCCTGAGCGACAAGATTGCCGCTTCGGAAACGTCCTTCGCTGCCGAAGTCAGCTTCAACGGAGAAGAGAGCTATTTCTTCGTCCTTGAAGACAGCAGTACCGGCAAGCTGGTCGGCTGTTCGGCCATCGTCGCCTCAGCTGGCTATTCCGAGCCGTTCTACAGCTTTCGCAACGAGACCTTCGTGCATGCGTCCCGGGAGCTGAAGATCCACAACAAGATTCACGTCCTGTCGCAATGCCACGACCTGACCGGCAACAGCCTGCTGACCAGCTTCTACGTGCTGCCGGAGCTGGTCGGCAGCGGCTGGGCCGAGCTCAACTCCCGTGGCCGCCTGCTGTTCATGGCCGCCCACCCGGAACGCTTCGCCGAGTCGGTGGTCACCGAAATCGTCGGCTACAGCGACGAGCATGGCGATTCGCCGTTCTGGGATGCCATCGGGCGCAACTTCTTCGACCTCAACTACGCCGAGGCCGAGCGCCTGTGCGGTCTCAAGAGCCGGACCTTCCTGGCCGAGCTGATGCCGCATTACCCGATCTACGTGCCCTTGCTGCCGGATGCCGCGCAGGAGGCCATGGGCCAGGTGCACCCGCGGGCGCAGATCACCTTCGACATCCTGATGCGCGAAGGCTTCGAGACCGATCACTACATCGACATTTTCGACGGCGGTCCGACCCTGCATGCGCGGGTTTCCGGTATCCGTTCGATTGCCCAGAGCCGGGTGATGCCGGTCAAGCTGGACGATGCCGCCAGCAAGGGCGGGCGCCCGTACCTGGTCAGCAACGGCCAGTTGCAGGATTACCGCGCGGTGCTGCTGGAGCTCGACTGGGCACCCGGCAAGCCGGTCAGCCTGAGTCTTGAAGCTGCCGAAGCCCTGGGCGTCGGTGAAGGCGCCAGCGTCCGTCTGGTCGCGGTTTGATCCCTGCGGTTCGATAACCGAGCACCCAGGTCGAGTTTTGCGGCAGGCCCAAGGCCGCCGCCCGAGGAGATAGCATGATCGTTCGTCCCGTACGCAGCAGCGATTTACCTGCGCTGATCGAGCTGGCGCGCAGCACCGGCACCGGCCTGACCACCTTGCCGGCCAACGAAGAGCGCCTGGCACACCGGGTCGGCTGGGCCGAGAAGACTTTCCGTGGCGAAGCCGAACGCGGTGATGCCGATTACCTGTTCGTGCTGGAAAACGACGAAGGCGTAGTGGTGGGTATCTCCGCCATCGCCGGTGCGGTCGGCCTGCGTGAGCCCTGGTACAACTACCGGGTCGGCCTGACCGTCAGCGCTTCCCAGGAACTGAACATCTATCGGGAAATCCCCACCCTGTTCCTGGCCAACGACCTGACCGGCAACTCCGAGCTGTGCTCACTGTTCTTGCGTGGCGACCACCGCAGTGGCCTCAATGGCCGCTTGCTGGCCAAGGCGCGCCTGCTGTTCATCGCCGAGTTCCCGGAGCTGTTCGGCAACAAGATCATCGCTGAAATGCGCGGCATGTCCGACGAACAGGGCCGTTCGCCGTTCTGGGAAAGCCTGGGCCGGCACTTCTTCAAGATGGAATTCAGCCAGGCCGATTACCTGACCGGCGTCGGCAACAAGGCTTTTATTGCCGAGCTGATGCCCAAGTTCCCGCTGTACACCTGCTTCCTCTCGGAAGCGGCGCGCAACGTCATCGGCCGGGTGCACACCGACACTGAGCCGGCGCTGGCAATGCTCAAAAGCGAAGGTTTCAGCTACCAGGGCTATGTCGACATCTTCGACGCGGGCCCTGCGGTGGAGTGCGAAACCGCCAAGATCCGCGCAGTGCACGACAGCGAGGCGCTGGTACTGGCCGTCGGTACCCCGGGCGACGACGCGACCCCGTTCATCATTCACAACCGCAAGCGCGAAGACTGCCGCATCACCGCCGCACCTGCGCGCTTTGCCGCCGGCACCCTGGTGGTCGACCCACAGACCGCCAAACGCCTGCGCCTGAGCGCCGGTGACCAGGTGCGTGCCGTACCACTGTCCGCTGCCCGGGAGGCCAAATAATGACGACTCACTTTATCGCCGGCAGCTGGCAGGCAGGGCAGGGCGAAGCGCTGCAATCGCTCGATCCGGTTAGCCAGCAGGTTGTCTGGCAAGGCCAGGGCGCCAGCGCCGAGCAGGTTGACAGCGCCGTCAAGGCCGCGCGTCAGGCCTTTGCCGGCTGGGCGCTGCAGTCGCTGGAGGCGCGCATCAGTGTGCTCGAAGCCTTTGCCGCCGCGCTCAAGGCCAATGCCGATGAACTGGCGCGCTGCATCGGTGAAGAAACCGGCAAGCCGCTGTGGGAAGCCACGACCGAAGTGACCAGCATGGTCAACAAGGTGGCGATTTCGGTACAGAGCTACCGCGAGCGCACCGGTGAAAAGAGCGGCCCGCTGGCCGATGCCACCGCCGTGCTGCGCCACAAGCCCCATGGCGTGGTCGCGGTGTTCGGCCCGTACAACTTCCCCGGTCACCTGCCCAACGGTCATATCGTCCCGGCGCTGCTGGCCGGTAACACCGTAGTGTTCAAGCCCAGCGAACTGACTCCGAAAGTCGCCGAGCTGACGGTCAAGTGCTGGATCGAGGCCGGCCTGCCGGCAGGCGTGCTCAACCTGGTCCAGGGCGCCCGCGAAACTGGCGTGGCCCTGGCTGCCAACCCGGGCATCGACGGTTTGTTCTTCACCGGCTCCAGCCGCACCGGCAACCTGCTGCACCAGCAGTTCGCCGGCCGTCCGGAGAAGATCCTGGCCCTGGAGATGGGCGGCAACAACCCGCTGGTGGTCGACGAGGTCAAGGACCTGGACGCCGCGGTGTACACCATCATCCAGTCGGCGTTCATTTCCGCCGGCCAGCGCTGCACCTGTGCACGCCGCCTGCTGGTGCCGCAAGGCGCCTGGGGCGATGCGCTGCTCAAGCGCCTGGTCGAGGTGAGCAAGAACATCTCGGTCGGCGCTTTCGATCAGCAGCCGGCGCCGTTCATGGGTTCGGTGATCTCCCTGGGCGCCGCCAAGGCACTGCTCGATGCCCAGGCGCAACTGCTGGGCAACGGTGGTATCGCGCTGCTGCAAATGACCCAGCCGCAGGCCACGGCCGCCTTGCTGACCCCGGGCATCATCGATGTCAGCGCGGTAGCCGATCGCCCTGACGAAGAGTTCTTCGGCCCGCTGCTGCAGGTGATTCGCTACAGCGATTTCGATGCGGCCATCAGTGAGGCCAACAACACTCAGTACGGCCTGGCAGCCGGCCTGTTGTCCGATTCCCACGCGCGCTACCAGTACTTCTGGCTGCAAAGCCGCGCCGGCATCGTCAACTGGAACAAACAACTGACCGGCGCCGCCAGCAGCGCACCATTCGGTGGAGTGGGTGCCAGCGGCAACCACCGCGCCAGCGCCTACTACGCGGCGGATTACTGTGCTTACCCGGTAGCCTCGCTGGAGACCGCCAGCCTGACCCTGCCTGCCACACTGACGCCAGGCGTCTCCCTATAACAAAAGGTCCACGGAGCCTTGCCGATGAAATCGTTTGAAGTGAATTTTGATGGTCTGGTCGGACCGACGCACAACTACGGCGGGCTGTCGTACGGCAACGTTGCTTCGCAAAGCAACAGCCAGCAGGCGTCCAACCCGCGGGAAGCGGCGCGTCAGGGCCTGGCGAAGATGAAAGCGTTGATGGAGATGGGTTTCCAACAGGGCGTACTGGCCCCGCAGGAGCGTCCGGACGTGGCCGCGCTGCGCCGCCTGGGTTTTGCCGGCACCGATGCGCAAGTGATCGAGCGTGCCGCCAAGGACGCCATGCCGTTGCTGGTCGCCAGCTGCTCGGCATCGAGCATGTGGGTGGCCAATGCCGCCACCGTCAGCCCGAGTGCCGACACGGCGGACGGTCGCGTGCACTTCACGGCTGCCAACCTCAACTGCAAATATCACCGCAGTATCGAGCACCCGACTACCAGCCGTGTGCTGGGCGCGATGTTCGCCAACCAGCAGCACTTTGCCCACCACGCCGCCTTGCCGGCCGTGGCGCAGTTCGGTGATGAAGGTGCAGCCAACCATACCCGTTTCTGCCGCAGCTACGGCGAGGCCGGTGTTGAATTCTTCGTCTACGGGCGCAGCGCCTTCGACACCCGCTATCCGGCGCCGCAGAAATACCCGGCGCGCCAGACCCTCGAAGCTTCGCAAGCCGTCGCCCGCCTGCACGGCCTGAGCGAGGAGGGCGTGGTCTACGCCCAGCAGAACCCGGCGGTGATTGACCAGGGCGTGTTCCACAACGATGTGATCGCGGTGGGTAACGGCGAAGTGCTGTTCTACCACGAAGATGCCTTCCTCGAGACCGAGGCGATACTTGGCCAACTGCAGGCTAAACTGGCTAAACGAGGCGGTAACTTCAAGGCGATCTGCGTACCGCGCTCGGCTGTCACGGTAGAGGACGCCGTGCGTTCGTACCTGTTCAACAGCCAGTTGCTGTCTCGCGCCGATGGTTCGATGCTGCTGATCGTGCCGGAAGAGTGCCACAACAATGAGCGGGTCTGGGCGTATCTGTCGTCACTGACCGGCTCTGGCGGACCGGTCAGCGAGGTCAAGGTCTTCGACCTCAAGCAGAGCATGCAGAACGGTGGCGGGCCGGCGTGCCTGCGCTTGCGCGTGGCATTGAATGAAACGGAACTGGCGGCGGTCAATCCAGGCGTTATCATGACCGCACCGCTGTACGACACCCTGACCCAATGGGTTGACAAGCACTACCGTGATCGCCTGAGCGAAACCGACCTGGCCGATCCGCAGTTGTTGCTGGAATGTCGTACGGCCCTGGATGAACTGACCCAGATCCTCAAACTGGGTTCGGTCTATCCGTTCCAACTTCAACCTTGAGAGAGAATTCGACTATGTCCGACGCCCTGCAGCTGATCCTTGAAGATGACGATGGCACCCAGCTGGAAACTTCCTGCACCCGCTTTGCGGTGGTCTGGCAAGGCAAGGAGGTATGGATTCAGCAGGATGGCCGTGGTCAGCTGCTGATCGGCGTCGACGTCGAAGAAGACGATGCCGAGTATGCCAACTTGCTGCTGCGTCCGCTGGCCACCAACCTGGTCAGCCTGCAGCTGGAAATGGAACCGGCCGATGCCGGCGACGATGAAGAACACGTCCATGGTCCCGACTGCGGCCACCATCACTAAGGAATAGCCCATGCTCGCCCTCGGCAAACTGCTTGAACTGACCCTGGCCGGTCGCGAACCGGCAGAGAAGACCCAGCTGACTGTCGACGGCGTACGCATGCGCTGGCTCGGCGAGGGCGCCCTCGAAGTGCGCCCGCCCGAGGCTCGTGACAATGGCCAGGACCTGCTGCTGTCGGCGGGCATCCATGGCAACGAAACCGCACCGATCGAGTTGCTCGATCGGCTGCTGCACGACATTGCCCGCGGCGATCTCAAGCCGCGTGCGCGTATTCTGTTCCTGTTCGGCAACCCCGAGGCGATCCGCCGCGGCGAGCGTTACATCGAGCAGGACGTCAACCGCTTGTTCAATGGCCGCCACGATCAGTCCAGTGGTGCCGAGGCCCTGCGTGCCTGTGAGCTGGAGCGCCTGGCGGCGACTTTTTTCAGCGTCCCCGAGCGCACCCGCCTGCATTACGACCTGCACACCGCCATTCGTGGTTCGAAGATCGAGCAGTTCGCCCTCTATCCGTACAAGGAAGGTCGCCAGCATTCGCGTCGCGAACTGGCGCGCCTGAGCGCGGCCGGCATGGAGGCGGTGCTGCTGCAAAGCAAGGTGTCGATCACCTTCACCGCCTACACCTATGAGCAATTGGAGGCTGAAGCCTTCACCCTGGAGCTGGGCAAGGCGCGGCCGTTCGGGGAGAACGGCCAGGTCAATGTCGAGCGTCTGGAGACCCGGCTCAAGCAGATCATCGAAGGCACCGAGCCTGAAGAGCCTCAAGCCCTGGATGGCCTGCAGCTATTCAGCGTGGCTCGCGAGATCATCAAGCACAGCGAGCATTTTCGCCTGAACCTGCCTGCGGATATAGAGAACTTCTCGGAGCTCGAACCCGGCTACCTGCTGGCCGAGGATATCGCCGACACCCGCTGGATCGTCGAGGAGCAGGGCGCGCGCATCATCTTCCCCAACCCGAAGGTCAAGAATGGTTTGCGGGCGGGGATTCTGATCGTTCCCGCCAACCCCGAACAGCTAGGCTGATTGGGTGGGAGCGGGCTTGCCCCGCGATTGCGATCTACCTGCTGCATCGCATCGCGGGACAAGCCCGCTCCTACAGGGTTATTCAGCCGGCCATTTTTTGCGGCACTTCATTGCGACGCAGGGCGCGCAGCTTGTGCAGGGTATCGGCACAGGTCTTGGCCGCCTCGGCGCCCTTGACCAGGAAATGTTCGAAGTAGAAGTTCTGATGCTCGTCACCGGCATGGAAGTGGTGCGGGGTCAGCACTGCCGAGAACACCGGCACCTCGGTTTCCAGCTGCACCTGCATCAGGCCGCTGATCACCGACTGGGCGACGAACTCATGGCGGTACAGGCCGCCATCGACCACCAGGCCGGCGGCGACGATGCCGGCGTAGCGACCACCTCGGGCCAGCAGCTTGGCGTGCAGAGGGATCTCGAAAGCGCCGCCGACTTCAAAGAAATCGATATCGCTCGCCTGATAGCCTTGTTTACCCATCTCTTCGACGAATGCCTTGCGAGCCTGGTCGACAATATCCTTGTGCCAGCAGGCCTGGATGAAGGCGATGCGCTCGTGGGAAGGGTTCTTGCTATCGATTGCGGTAGGTTGCATTGAAACGGACTCCTGTTTGGATGAGAAACAGGGCGCTGGATCGAAGGGGATTTCGCCATGCAGCTGCACAACGACAGGCGCGGATGCACCTCTCCCGTTCTCTCTTTATCCGGACTATGACCGTCGGCCCCGGAATCACACCGGGTCTGCTGACCTTGCAGGCAGGCCTGCAAGCGCTCGCGGGCTATGCGCATTGCGCGCAATTACCGCCGGTGGGGAATCGCACCCCGCCCTGAGAGCGTTACCGTCGGTTGTCAACGGCGAGGAATTATTAGCACAGATGTCAGGTAAACGTATAGGCTGCTAACGATTTTTTCCGGATCAACGACATTTCATCCGGGAAACCTTGCCAATTGCTTTGTGCGGCCCCAGTAATATCGTGTCACCAGATCAAATCAGGCCCAGAGAGGTCGGGCGGGGTGGTCGCGAGCGGTTTTTCGCTGACGTTGTCGTTGCAGGCCGTCCAATTGACGGTTTCTATAGCATAAACACACTGCACCCAAGCCTAAGGCCCGATATAATGCGGCCCTTTGCCGTCGTTTCGTCAATTTGACGCAAGCATTTGCCTTAAGGCCGCCGTTTCCGTGGAAGAACCTATGAAAAGCGCAGAAATCCGTGAAGCCTTCCTTCGCTTCTTCGAAGAGCAGGGACACACCCGAGTTGCCTCCAGCTCCTTGATTCCGGGCAACGACCCGACCCTGTTGTTCACCAACGCGGGGATGAACCAGTTCAAGGACTGCTTCCTTGGCCAGGAAAAGCGCGCCTACACCCGCGCGACCAGCAGCCAGAAGTGCGTGCGCGCCGGTGGCAAGAACAGCGACCTGGAAAACGTCGGCTACACCGCCCGTCACCACACCTTCTTCGAAATGCTGGGTAACTTCAGCTTCGGTGATTATTTCAAGAAAGACGCCATCACCTACGCCTGGACCTTCCTGACCAAGGTGCTGAACCTGCCGGAAGAGAAACTCTGGGTCACCGTCTATGCCAGCGACGATGAGGCATACGACATCTGGACCAAGGAAATCGGCGTACCGGCCGAGCGCATGGTGCGCATCGGCGACAACAAGGGCGCACCATACGCCTCCGATAACTTCTGGACCATGGGTGATACCGGCCCGTGCGGCCCGTGCACCGAGATCTTCTACGATCACGGCGCAGACATCTGGGGCGGCCCACCCGGCTCGCCGGAAGAAGACGGCGATCGCTACATCGAGATCTGGAACAACGTCTTCATGCAGTTCAACCGCACCGCCGATGGCGTGCTGCACCCGCTGCCAGCACCGTCGGTGGATACCGGCATGGGCCTGGAGCGCATCAGTGCGGTCATGCAGCATGTGCACTCGAACTACGAGATCGACCTGTTCCGCAACCTGCTCAGCGCTTCGGCCGCCGCCATTGGCTGCGCCAACGAAGAGCAGTCGTCGCTCAAAGTGGTGTCCGACCACATCCGTTCCTGCAGCTTCCTGATTGCCGACGGCGTGCTGCCGTCCAACGAAGGCCGCGGCTACGTGCTGCGCCGCATCATCCGTCGCGCTTGCCGCCACGGTAACAAGCTGGGCGCCACTGGCAGCTTCTTCTACAAGATCGTCGCCGCCCTGGTGGCCGAGATGGGCGAAGCCTTCCCCGAGCTCCAGCAACAGCATTCCAACATCGAGCGCGTGCTCAAGGCTGAAGAAGAGCAGTTCGCCAAGACCCTGGAGCAGGGCCTGAAAATCCTCGAGCAGGACCTGGCCGATCTCAAAGGCACCGTAGTGCCGGGTGACGTGGTGTTCAAGCTGTACGACACCTACGGTTTCCCGATGGACCTGACCGCCGACATCGCCCGCGAACGCGAGCTGACCATCGACGAAGCAGGCTTCGAGCGCGAGATGGAAGCCCAGCGTGAGCGTGCCCGCTCCGCCAGCGCCTTCGGCCTGGACTACAACACCCTGGTCAAGGTCGACGTGGCGACCGAGTTCACCGGCTACAACGCCACCGAAGGCAGCGCCAGCATCGTTGCTCTTTATAAGGACGGCAAGGTCGTCGAGCAGCTGGGTGAAGGCGAGGAGGGTGTGGTCATCCTCGACCGTACGCCGTTCTACGCCGAGTCCGGCGGCCAGGTTGGTGACACCGGCTACCTGCAGGCGGGCAACGTACGCTTCGATGTGCGCGACACCACCAAGACCGGCGGCGCCTTCCTGCACCACGGTGTGGTGGCCAGCGGCACCCTGACCGTCGGTGCTCAGGTGCAGACCCGGGTCGATGCCGATGTTCAGCACGCCACCTCTCTGAACCACTCCGCCACCCACCTGCTGCACGCGGCGCTGCGCCAGGTGCTGGGCGATCACGTACAACAGAAGGGCTCGCTGGTCGATAGCCAGCGCCTGCGCTTCGACTTCAGTCACTTCGAGGCGGTCAAGCCAGAGCAGCTCAAGGCTCTGGAAGACATCGTCAACCGCGAAGTGCGCAAGAACTCCGAGGTGCAAACCGAAGAGACCGATATCGAAACCGCCAAGCAGAAGGGCGCCATGGCGCTGTTCGGCGAGAAGTATGGCGACAGCGTTCGGGTGCTGAGCATGGGCGGCGATTTCTCCGTCGAACTGTGCGGCGGTATCCACGCCAAGCGTACCGGTGATATCGGTCTGCTCAAGATCATCAGCGAAGGTGGCGTGGCCTCCGGCGTACGCCGGATCGAAGCGGTCACCGGCGCTGCCGCACTGGCGTACCTGAACGCTGCCGAAGAGCAGCTCAAGGAAGCCGCGCAACTGGTCAAGGGCAGTCGCGACAACCTGATCGACAAGCTCTCGGCCGTGCTCGAGCGCAACCGCCAGCTGGAAAAACAGCTGGAGCAACTGCAGGCCAAGGCCGCCAGCGCTGCTGGCGACGACCTGTCCAACGCAGCCGTCGAGGTCAAGGGCGTCAAGGTCCTGGCCGCACGTCTCGATGGCCAGGATGGCAAGGCGCTGCTGGCGCTGGTCGATCAACTGAAGAACAAACTCGGCCGCGCAGTGATCCTGCTCGGCAGTGTCCATGAGGAAAAGGTCGTACTGGTTGCCGGTGTGACCAAAGACCTGACTGGCCAACTCAAAGCCGGTGATTTGATGAAGCAAGCCGCTGCCGCGGTGGGTGGCAAGGGCGGTGGTCGTCCGGACATGGCGCAAGGTGGTGGCGTAGACACCGCAGCGCTGGACAGCGCGCTGGCCCTGACCGTGCCATTCGTGGAGCAGGGCGTTTAAGGCGTACATCGGCCCGCCGTCTAGTGGTGGGCCATGGCGTCGTTTGAATGTTTATTGGGTGCCCTTCATGGGCTGAGGCGGCTTTGAAATGGCGTTGATCGTACAGAAATTTGGCGGTACCTCGGTCGGCACAGTCGAGCGAATCGAGCAGGTTGCCGACAAGGTCAAGAAGTTCCGTGAAGCCGGCGATGACCTGGTGGTTGTACTGTCGGCGATGAGTGGCGAAACCAATCGCCTGATCGACCTGGCCAAGAAGATCAGCGATCAGCCGGTTCCGCGTGAACTGGATGTGATCGTCTCCACTGGCGAGCAGGTGACCATCGCCTTGCTGGCCATGGCCCTGATCAAGCGTGGTATTCCGGCGGTGTCCTACACCGGTAACCAGGTGCGGATCCTCACCGACAGCGCGCACAACAAGGCGCGCATCCTGCAGATCGACGAC
This sequence comes from Pseudomonas sp. ZL2, assembly GCF_054788455.1. Classification (NCBI taxonomy): domain Bacteria; kingdom Pseudomonadati; phylum Pseudomonadota; class Gammaproteobacteria; order Pseudomonadales; family Pseudomonadaceae; genus Pseudomonas; species Pseudomonas sp. ZL2. Next base: position 12,202 of record NZ_JBGOGX010000007.1, read on the forward strand.
CAGAAGATTCGCGGCGACCTCAAGGCTGGCCGCGTGGTCGTGGTCGCAGGTTTCCAGGGTGTCGACGAGCACGGCAACATCACCACCCTCGGTCGTGGTGGCTCCGACACCACCGGCGTGGCCCTGGCGGCAGCACTGAAGGCTGACGAGTGCCAGATCTACACCGATGTCGATGGTGTCTACACCACCGACCCGCGCGTGGTGGCCCAGGCCCAGCGCCTGGACAAGATCACCTTCGAAGAGATGCTGGAAATGGCCAGCCTCGGTTCCAAGGTGCTGCAGATCCGCGCCGTCGAGTTTGCCGGCAAGTACAACGTCCCGCTGCGCGTGCTGCACAGCTTCCAGGAGGGTCCGGGTACCCTCATTACCATTGATGAAGAGGAATCCATGGAACAGCCGATCATTTCCGGCATCGCCTTCAACCGCGATGAAGCCAAGCTGACCATCCGCGGCGTACCGGATACCCCGGGCGTTGCTTTCAAGATCCTCGGCCCTATCAGTGCCGCGAACATCGAAGTCGACATGATCGTGCAGAACGTTTCGCACGATAACACCACCGACTTCACCTTCACCGTGCACCGCAACGACTACGACAAGGCCCACAAGGTCCTGGACAAGACCGCCGTCGAGCTCAACGCCCGCGAAGTGGTCGGTGACACCAACATCGCCAAGGTCTCGATCGTCGGCGTCGGCATGCGTTCCCACGCCGGTGTCGCCAGCCGCATGTTCGAAGCGCTGGCCAAGGAGAGCATCAACATCCAGATGATCTCCACCTCCGAGATCAAGGTCTCGGTGGTAATAGAAGAGAAGTACCTGGAACTGGCGGTGCGCGCCCTGCACACCGCTTTCGAGCTGGACGCCCCGGCCCGACAGGGCGAGTAAGGCGGCTGCCTCTGGGGGCGCGGCTTGGCCGCGCCCTTCGTTTTTCTGGCTGGTGTGAGAAATCTGTGCTTTTGCTCGCGCTAGTCAATACTTAGGCGTAGGTCAGCAGCCGTCACGGGTTGTAGGCTGAAGCCCTTTTTTTTGCAGACTGTTATCCCTGAACTGAATTGCGTGAGGAGAAAGCTATGTTGATTCTGACTCGTCGGTGCGCCGAGAGCCTGATCATTGGCGACGGCGAAATCACCGTGACCGTGCTCGGCGTCAAAGGAAACCAAGTGCGGATAGGGGTAAACGCCCCTAAAGAAGTGGCCGTCCACCGTGAGGAAATCTACCTGCGGATCAAGAAAGAGAAGGACGAAGAACCAACCCGTTAATTTTTATCGAGTTTTTTTCAAAAAAGAGTTTGCAAACGGGGAAGGGTCTGGTTATTATACGCCCCGTGTTGCGGAGAGGTGGCCGAGTGGCCGAAGGCGCTCCCCTGCTAAGGGAGTATACCTCACAAGGGTATCGGGGGTTCGAATCCCCCCTTCTCCGCCATTATTCATGTAGGACGCTGTAATCTGCCTGAATCGCCTAAGTCGTTGAAATTAAACGAAAAAGTGGTTGGCAAAAAGATTTAGCGGCCTATAATGCGCGGTAACAAATGCACTCATAGCTCAGCTGGATAGAGT
>NZ_JBGOGX010000008.1:0-222385 GCF_054788455.1 Pseudomonas sp. ZL2
ACAATACCCCTTGGCGAGAGCAAACAGCCTGATCAAGACAGTTGCTCCCACAAGGATCAGGTTGGCATCGAACCTGTGGGAGCCGGCCTTGCCGGCGATGGGCTGCAAGGCTGCCCCAATCGCAATCAGGCCAGTTCGCGCGACTCGCGAACCATGTCCACGTGCGGAATGCCCGCCTCGAGGAACTCCTCGCTGACCACCTTGAAACCAAGGCGCTCGTAGAATGGCGTGGCGTGCACCTGGGCGCTGAGCATCTGCTGCTTGAGGTCACGGTTCTGCGCTTCGACGATGACCGCCTGCATCAGCGCGTCGCCGACCTTCAGCCCGCGCCAGTCCTTGAGCACCGAGACCCGGCCGATATGGCCGTCGGGCAGCAGGCGCGCGGTGCCGATGGCATAGTCACCTTCCATGGCCAGGAAGTGCACGGCAGTGTTGTCGTCGGCATCCCATTCCAGCTCCGGCGGCACGTTCTGTTCGGCGATGAACACGGCTTCACGAATACGGCGGATATCGGCGTTGTCTTTTTGCCAGTCGGCGAGCCGGACGCGGATCTTATTCATTGGCAAACCCCAGGCTTCCTTGTTTGACCAGTTCGCAGATCAAGGTAATGCCTTGATCGTTTTCAAGCCACTGCTCAAGGTTTTCAATATGCAACGCATCGGCGGCGCAGATCAGCTTCAGCAGTTCGCGCAGGTCGCCCGGCAGCAGGCGGCTCTGGCCGCTGGCGAATAGCAGCAGGTTGTCGTCGACTTCCGACCAGGCCAGGCGCGCGCTCGGGTTGCGGATCAGAATCGCGCCCTGGGCCAGGCTCTCGATCAGCTCGACTTCATCCAGCGTCTCGCCGCTGACCAGCTCCGGGTAACGCGGTTCGGTCATGAACTGGCCGAACCAGGTCAGCAGCAGGCGCTCGTCACCCATGTGCTCGGTGAGCAGCTTTTTCAGGCGGTCGAGGGCGTCGTGCTGAATCTGGTGCGGGTCGCTGACCGGCTCGGCGTCGGCGTCGGTGTAACGCTCTTCGTCGGGCAGGAACTGGCTGAGGAAGTCGGTGAAATGGGTTAGCACTTCAGCGGCGCCCGGCGCACGGAAGCCCACCGAGTAGGTCAGGCAGTCATCTTCGGCAATGCCGTAGTGGGCCAGGCGCGGCGGCAGGTAAAGCATGTCGCCGGGCTCCAGGGTCCACTCGTCGCTTTGCTCGAATTCGGCCAGGATGCGCAGGTCGGCGTGCTCGAGCAGCGGGCTGTCGCTGTCGCACATCTGGCCGATCTTCCAGTTGCGCTTGCCCTGGCCTTGCAGCAGGAACACGTCGTAGTTGTCGAAGTGCGGGCCAACGCTGCCGCCAGGCGCTGCAAAGCTGATCATTACATCGTCGATACGCCAGCTTGGCAGGAAGCGGAAGTGCTCCAGCAGCTCGCCGACTTCCGGCACGAACTGGTCGACCGCCTGCACCAGCAGGGTCCAGTCGCGCTCGGGCAGGGTGCTGAAGGCATCTTCTTCGAACGGGCCGCGGCGCAGTTCCCATGGGCGTTCGCCGTGCTCGATGACCAGGCGCGATTCGACTTCTTCTTCCAGGGCCAGGCCGGCCAGTTCGTCAGCGTCGATCGGGCTTTCGAAGTCCGGGAAGGCCTGGCGTACCAGCAGGGGTTTCTTCTGCCAGTAGTCGCGCATGAATTCGCGGGCAGTGAGGCCGCCCAGAAGCTGCAGAGGAGTATCAGGATTCATGTGTAACCTATTGAAAAAAAGTAATTTTCTTTCGGTAATAAAAACGCCCGGCTGAGCCGGGCGTTTACGCGCAGGGTGCAGATCAGATGCGTTTGGCTTGAGCCGCAGCGTTACCGATGTAGGAGGCTGGAGTCAGCTTCTTCAGCTCGGTGCGTGCTTCTGCCGGCATGTCCAGGCCATCGATGAAGGTCAGCAGCGCTTCAGGGCTGATGCCTTTGCCACGGGTCAGCTCCTTGAGCTTCTCGTAGGGGTTCTCGATGTTGTAGCGGCGCATGACGGTCTGGATCGGCTCGGCGAGGACTTCCCAGCAGGCGTCCAGGTCTTCGGCGATACGGGCTTCGTTGATCTCGAGCTTGCTGATGCCCTTGAGGCTGGCCTCGTAGGCGATCACGCTGTGGGCGAAACCGACGCCCAGGTTGCGCAGCACGGTGGAGTCGGTCAGGTCACGCTGCCAGCGCGAGATCGGCAGCTTGCTGGCCAGGTGCTGGAACAGCGCGTTGGCGATACCCAGGTTGCCTTCGGAGTTTTCGAAGTCGATCGGGTTGACCTTGTGCGGCATGGTCGAGGAGCCGATTTCGCCAGCGATGGTGCGCTGCTTGAAGTAGCCCAGGGAGATGTAGCCCCAGACGTCGCGGTCGAAGTCGATCAGGATGGTGTTGAAGCGAGCGATCGCGTCGAACAGCTCGGCGATGTAGTCGTGCGGCTCGATCTGGGTGGTGTAGGGGTTGAATACCAGGCCCAGCTCGTCTTCGATGAAGGCGCGGGCATTGGCTTCCCAGTCGATCTGCGGGTAGGCCGACAGGTGGGCGTTGTAGTTGCCCACGGCGCCGTTGATCTTGCCCAGCAGCGGTACGGCGGCAACCTGGGCGATCTGGCGCTCCAGGCGGTAGACGACGTTGGCCAGCTCTTTGCCCAGGGTGGTTGGCGAAGCCGGTTGGCCGTGGGTGCGCGACAGCATCGGCACGTCGGCGAAGCGGTGGGCCAGCTCACGGATGGCCTGGGTGATCTGGCGCATCAGCGGCAGCAGCACGCTATCGCGGCCTTCGCGCAGCATCAGGGCGTGGGACAGGTTGTTGATGTCCTCGCTGGTGCAGGCGAAGTGGATGAATTCACTGACCTTGGCCAGCTCCGGCAGCTTGGCGGCCTGCTCCTTGAGCAGGTACTCGATGGCCTTGACGTCGTGGTTGGTGGTGCGCTCGATCTCTTTGACGCGCTCGGCGTGCTCGAGGGCGAACTCATCGGCCAGGCCGTTGAGCAGGGTGTTGGCTTCGGCGGAAAAGGCCGGAACCTCGGCGATCTGCGGGTGGGCGGCCAGGCGCTGGAGCCAGCGAACCTCGACCAGGGCGCGGAAACGGATCAGGCCGTACTCGCTGAAAATAGGGCGCAGGGCCTGGGTTTTGCCGGCGTAGCGGCCGTCAACAGGGGAAACCGCAGTGAGCGAGGAAAGCTGCATGGGGTGTTCTCGGACAGTCAGGCTTTGAAAAGGGCGCATATCATACAGGAAAAACGCGCCCGGGTCGGGTGGCTGACAAATGGTCTGCCGGTAAATCTGTAGATTTTTGCTGGCCTCATCGCTGGCAAGCCAGCTCCCACAGGTGCAGTGCATGCCGTCCCTGTGGGAGCTGGCTTGCCGGCGATTGGCGTTCAGCCACGCAACATCGGATACAGCTCTTTGAGCAGTTTGCGCCGGCTGATCACCAGCTGCCAGCGATGTCCGCCCAGCTGTCGCCACAGGCGCGCGGCGCGAATACCGGCGAGCAGCAGGGCGCGAATCTTCGAGGCATTGCTCGGCTGTTGCAGGTGGCGCATGTCGCCGTGTACCTGGATGCGCTGACGCAGGGTGCTCAGGGTGTCCTGGTACAGGGCGCCGCTGGAAGCAATGACGTTTTCATGCACCAGGCCGAAATGCTCGGCCTGGGACTGGATTTGCGGCAGGCGGTTGCCGATCACATCGAGCATGTCGCCGCGCTTGGCCAGCTGACGCTCCAGGCCGAGCATCGACAGTGCATAGCGCAGCGGCTCGCGCTGCAGGCTGCCCGGGTCGCGTTCCAGGGCGCTGGCCAGGGCGCGGTAGCCGTCACGCAGGTTGAGGTCGTCGCCGCCGAACACCTCCAGGGTGTCCTTGGGGTCGCGCACCAGCAGGCTGCCGAGCATGCAGCCAAGGTTGGCCTCGCTGGCCTGGCCGGTGCGGGCGATACGGTCAACCAGCACCGCGGCCTGGAACACGCCACCCAAGGCAATCAACTGCTCTTGCATGGCATTCATGCGCGCGCGCTCCACGGCTCGGCGGTTTCGATCACGCCGCCGCCGAGGCAGATTTCGCCGTCATAGAACACCACCGACTGGCCTGGGGTCACCGCCCGCTGTGGCTCGTCGAACACCGCGCGGTAGCCACTTGCGGTCTGTTCCAGGGTGCAGCCCTGATCGCTTTGGCGGTAGCGCACCTTGGCCGTCAGGCGTCGAGGGCTGGACAGGTCGATAGGGTTGACCCAGAAGATCTCCGACGCCAGCAGGGCGCGCGAGAACAGCCACGGGTGTTCGTTACCCTGGCCGACCACCAGCACGTTGCGGGTGAGGTCTTTCTCCAGTACGTACCACGGCTCGTCACCGGCGTCCTTCAGGCCGCCGATGCCCAGGCCCTGGCGCTGGCCGATGGTGTGGTACATCAGGCCGTGGTGACGACCGATGACTTCGCCGTCGGTGGTCTGGATCTCGCCCGGTTGCGCCGGCAGGTACTGCTTGAGGAAGTCGCTGAAGCGGCGCTCGCCGATAAAGCAGATGCCGGTGGAGTCTTTCTTCTTCGCCGTGGCCAGGCCGTGTTTTTCGGCGATGGCGCGTACTTCGGGTTTTTCCAGTTCGCCGACCGGGAATAGCGTGCGGGCGATTTCCTTGCCGCCGACCGCGTGCAGGAAGTAGCTCTGGTCCTTGTTCGGGTCCAGGCCCTTGAGCAGTTCGGTGCGGCCATCAGTGTCGCGGCGGCGCACATAGTGGCCGGTGGCGATCAGGTCGGCGCCGAGCATCAGGGCGTAGTCGAGGAAGGCCTTGAACTTGATTTCGCGGTTGCAGAGGATGTCCGGGTTCGGCGTGCGTCCGGCCTTGTATTCGGCCAGGAAGTGCGCGAAGACGTTGTCCCAGTACTCGGCGGCGAAGTTGGCGGTGTGCAGCTTGATGCCGATGCGGTCGCACACGGCCTGGGCGTCGGCCAGGTCTTCGCGGGCGGTACAGTATTCGGTGCCGTCGTCCTCTTCCCAGTTCTTCATGAACAGGCCTTCCACCTGGTAGCCCTGCTCCATCAGCAGGAGGGCGGAGACGGAAGAGTCCACGCCGCCGGACATGCCGACGATAACGCGTGTCTTTTCGGGTTCGTAAAGTGCTGGACTGGTCATAGGTACCGGCTGTGTATCTGGAAAAAGACAACGATTCTATCAGGCTGCGGCCTTCAAGGCATCGTTGCTGTCAGTCGCGGATCAACGCCAGGCTGTGCAGCGGGCCGGCCAGGTAGTCGTCGATGCAGCGCGGTACCAGCTCGCTGCGCCAGCGCTCGGGGTCGGCCAGCAGCTCCTCGCGGCTCAGCCACACGGCACGGACGATGTCGCTGTCCAGGGCGCGCTCGGGATGGTGCTTGATCGGGCGCGCGGCGAAGCAGATGCGCTGGTAGGTCACACCATTGCTGGGGGCGGTATAGAGGTAGATGCCGACCAGGCCGGTCAACTCGACCTCCCAGGCGGTTTCTTCGAGGGTTTCGCGCAGTGCGGCGTCGAGCAGGCTTTCGTTGGCCTCGAGGTGGCCGGCGGGCTGGTTGAATACGTGCTTGCCGGCCTTGAACTCCTCGACCATGAGGAAGCGGCCCTGGTCTTCGATGAGGGTGGCGACGGTGATGTGGGGTTGCCAGGTCATGTTCTGGATCCTTGGGTGATTTCTCGGGCCCTATCGCTGGCAAGCCAGCTCCCACAGGATCACCGCTGACCGTGTGGGAGCTGGCTTGCCAGCGATAGGGCACTGCCGTAGTCCGGAAAAGCGAAAGCCCCGGTGCGTGGCCGGGGCTTTCGATGTTACGTCAAGCGAACCTTACAGTGCGGCAATCGCGCTGTTGAAGGTCTGGCTCGGGCGCATCACTTTGCTGGTCAGCTCGGCATCCGGGTAGTAGTAACCACCGATGTCAGCCGGCTTGCCCTGAACGGCGTTGAGCTCGGCGACGATGGTCGCTTCGTGCTCGGCCAGGGCTTTTGCCAGTGGCGCGAAGCGCGCTTGCAGGGCAGCGTCGTCGCTCTGGGCGGCCAGGGCCTGGGCCCAGTACAGGGTCAGGTAGAAGTGGCTGCCACGGTTGTCGATACCGCCGACCTTGCGCGCAGGGGACTTGTTGGTGTCCAGAAACTGGCCGGTGGCCTGGTCCAGGGTCGCCGCCAGTACCTTGGCTTTCGGGTTGGTGTAGGCAGTGCCCAGGTGCTCCAGGGAAGCGGCCAGGGCCAGGAACTCGCCCAGGGAGTCCCAGCGCAGGAAGTTCTCTTCAACCAGCTGCTGTACGTGCTTCGGTGCCGAACCGCCGGCGCCGGTTTCGAACAGGCCGCCGTTGTTCATCAGCGGCACGATCGACAGCATCTTGGCGCTGGTGCCCAGCTCCATGATCGGGAACAGGTCGGTCAGGTAGTCGCGCAGTACGTTGCCGGTAACCGAGATGGTGTCCTGGCCGGCGCGGATGCGCTGCAGGGAAACCTTCATGGCCTCGACAGGCGACAGGACGCGGATGTCCAGGCCAGCGGTGTCGTGGTCTTTCAGGTACTGCTGGACCTTCTCGATCAGCACGCCGTCGTGGGCACGCTGCGGGTCGAGCCAGAACAGCGCCGGGGTGTTGCTGGCGCGGGCGCGGTTGACGGCCAGTTTGACCCAGTCCTGGATCGGTGCGTCTTTGGTCTGGCACATGCGGAAGATGTCGCCGGCTTCGACTTCCTGGGACAGCAGCAGGTTGCCCTTGCCGTCAACCACACGGATCACGCCGTCGGCCTTGGCCTGGAAGGTCTTGTCGTGGGAACCGTACTCTTCGGCTTTCTGCGCCATCAGGCCAACGTTCGGCACGCTGCCCATGGTGGTCGGATCGAAGGCGCCGTGTTGCTTGCAGTCTTCGATGACGGCCTGGTAGATGGTGGCGTAGCAACGATCCGGAATGACGGCCTTGGTGTCTTGCAGCTGGCCTTCGGTGTTCCACATCTTGCCCGAGTCACGGATCATCGCCGGCATCGAAGCGTCGACGATGACGTCGCTCGGCACGTGCAGGTTGGTGATGCCCTTGTCGGAGTTGACCATGGCCAGGGCCGGGCGGACGTCGTAGACGGCTTTGATGTCCGCTTCGATCTGCGCCTGCTGCTCGGCCGGCAGCGCCTTGATACGGGCGTACAGGTCGCCGATACCGTTGTTCAGGTTGAAACCGATCTGCTCCAGTACTGCGGCGTGCTTGTTCAGCGCGTCTTGGTAGTACTCGGCAACGATCTGGCCGAACATGATCGGGTCGGAGACCTTCATCATGGTGGCTTTCAGGTGCACCGACAGCAGCACGCCCTTGGCTTTGGCATCTTCGATCTCGGCGGCGATGAACTTGCGCAGCGCCTTGGTGCTCAAGACTGCACAGTCGACGATTTCACCGGCCTTGACCGCAGTTTTTTCTTTCAGAACGGTGGTGTTGCCGTTCTTGTCCAGCAGTTCGATGCGCAGGCTGTCATCGGCGTCGATCAGCGCGGCTTTCTCGCTGCCGTAGAAGTCGCCCTGGCTCATGTGTGCCACGTGGGACTTGGAGTCGGCAGCCCAGGCGCCCATCTTGTGCGGGTGCTTGCGTGCGTAGTTCTTGACCGACAGCGGGGCGCGACGGTCGGAGTTGCCTTCACGCAGGACCGGGTTCACGGCGCTGCCCTTGATGCGGTCGTAGCGAGCCTTGGCTTCTTTCTCGGCATCGGTAGCGGCGGCTTCAGGGTAATCAGGAATGTTGAAGCCCTTGGCTTGCAGTTCCTTGATCGCGGCCTTCAGTTGCGGAACCGAGGCGCTGATGTTCGGCAGCTTGATGATGTTGGCTTCTGGTGTGGTTGCCAGTTGGCCCAGTTCTGCCAGATGGTCGGCCACTTGCTTGTCGGCGCCGAGCTGTTCAGGGAAGGCAGAAAGGATACGGCCGGCCAGAGAGATGTCCCGGGTTTCTACGGCGATGTCGGCGCAAGCGGTGAAGGCTTCGATGACGGGGAGCAGTGAATAGGTGGCGAGGGCGGGGGCTTCGTCGGTGAAGGTGTAGATGATCTTGGATCGGGTGGGCATATTCGGGTTAACTCTCTGTTTTGCTGAGCGTGCGCAGAATCTCGAGGTGCGCAGGGTAGGCGCTTCGCTCAGACACATCCATGAGCAGAAGGTCGAAGATTCTGGGCGGTGATGGTGGATTGCATCAGTCGAGTGTCAAACGGCTGAACTGCGGTAACAGCCCAGTCTTGTCGGGGCCGCAGGTCTCGTTTCAGACGGTTCGCCCCCAGTGACCCTTTGGTCACCGGGCGAGTATACCAAAGCCTTGGTCGTATTGATCAAGATCAACCCGTCGCAGGGGCTTTTTTAGACCAAAGATGTAGGCGTTGCTGCCCTATCGCAGGGCATTTGCGCACGTGGTTCCCGTTGCCGTTCAACTGGGGTACGCTCAGGGGATCCAGATGACGAACCACACCAAAAAAAACGGAGTGCAGCATGGGATACCAGAAAATCAAGGTTCCGGCAGTCGGCGACAAAATCACCGTCAATGCGGACCATTCTCTCAATGTTCCTGATAATCCGATCATCCCGTTCATCGAAGGCGACGGCATTGGCGTAGACGTCAGTCCCGTCATGATCAAAGTGGTTGATGCTGCTGTAGAGAAAGCCTATGGGGGCAAGCGCAAGATTTCCTGGATGGAAGTCTACGCCGGTGAAAAAGCCACCCAGGTATACGACCAGGACACCTGGTTGCCCCAGGAAACCCTCGATGCGGTGAAGGACTACGTCGTCTCCATCAAGGGTCCGCTGACCACCCCGGTCGGTGGTGGTATCCGCTCCCTCAACGTTGCCCTGCGCCAGCAGCTGGACCTGTATGTCTGCCTGCGCCCGGTGGTGTGGTTCCAGGGCGTGCCAAGCCCGGTGAAAAAGCCGGGTGACGTCGACATGGTGATCTTCCGCGAAAACTCCGAAGACATTTATGCCGGCATCGAATGGAAGGCCGGTTCGCCGGAAGCGACCAAGGTCATCAAGTTCCTGAAAGAAGAAATGGGCGTCACCAAGATCCGTTTCGACCAGGACTGCGGCATCGGCATCAAGCCGGTCTCCAAGGAAGGCACCCAGCGCCTGGTGCGCAAGGCCCTGCAGTATGTGGTGGACAACGACCGCAAGTCGCTGACCATCGTGCACAAGGGCAATATCATGAAGTTCACCGAAGGTGCCTTCAAGGACTGGGGCTACGAAGTGGCCAAGAACGAATTCGGCGCCGAGCTGCTCGATGGCGGCCCATGGATGAAGTTCAAGAACCCGAAAACCGGCCGTGAAGTCATCGTCAAGGACGCCATCGCCGACGCCATGCTCCAGCAGATCCTGCTGCGCCCGGCCGAATACGACGTGATCGCCACCCTCAACCTCAACGGTGACTACCTGTCCGACGCCCTGGCGGCGGAAGTCGGCGGCATCGGTATTGCCCCGGGCGCCAACCTGTCCGACACCGTGGCGATGTTCGAGGCCACCCACGGTACCGCGCCGAAGTACGCCGGCAAGGACCAGGTCAACCCGGGTTCGGTAATTCTCTCGGCCGAAATGATGCTGCGTCACCTGGGCTGGACCGAGGCGGCCGACCTGATCATCAAGGGCACCAACGGCGCCATCGCCGCCAAGACCGTGACCTACGACTTCGAGCGCCTGATGGACGGCGCGACCCTGGTCAGCAGCTCCGGTTTCGGTGATGCCTTGATCAAGCACATGTAAGCGGCACAAGAAAACCGGCCAGTCCTTGCGGGCTGGCCGGTTTTCTTTTGTCTGATCGCCGGCTCAGGCTTCAGTCGTTTGCGGGCTGGGGGTGGGGGAGGCTGTGGTTGGTGCGGTCGCATTCTCGATTTTGACCGCATGCAAGCCTTTGGGGCCCTGGATGATCTCGAAGCTGACGGATTGTCCGGCTTTCAGGGTTTTATAACCTTCCATCTGGATAGCCGAGTAGTGTGCGAACAGATCCTCTGTTTTCCCGTCTTCATTGATGAAGCCATAGCCCTTGGCGTTGTTGAACCACTTGACTTTACCGCTTGCCATCCTCATATCCCTCTGCAAAGGACTCCATCACTGGAGTATCATCCACTCCATCCGCATATGAACCTGCGAAAATTCTGGTTGACTGCGCGGATCTTTATCGACCACGGTGGGTTCTTATTGGTTGTAACACCGTTTTGCCGATAGTCAAGGTGAGGTGACGGCTGTCCCGCGTCGCCTGTGCGGTCAACCCATAAACCAACCTGTCGAAATGATGAAATTCTTTCCATGCATGCACATAGCCAGATTCGACTAACATTCAATCAGGATCGCCCGCAATCGCATGAGGACGATGGTTCTGGCCTGGCGGTACAGGAGGCCAAACCGGCCCTGCAGGCGCCACCCATGTACAAGGTGGTTTTGTTTAACGATGACTACACACCGATGGATTTCGTCGTCGAAGTGCTCGAGGTGTTTTTTAACCTGAATCGCGAGCTGGCGACCAAGGTCATGCTGGCCGTCCACACAGAAGGACGGGCAGTGTGCGGATTGTTTACCCGTGACATCGCCGAGACCAAGGCCATGCAGGTCAACCAATACGCAAGGGAAAGCCAGCATCCGCTACTCTGTGAAATCGAGAAGGACGGTTAATCGCCGGCCACTTGGGTATGAGGTGAAGCTATGTTAAACCGCGAGCTCGAAGTCACCCTCAATCTGGCCTTCAAGGAGGCACGCTCGAAACGTCATGAGTTCATGACCGTCGAGCACCTGCTGCTGGCACTATTGGATAATGAGGCCGCCGCGACCGTTCTGCGCGCCTGCGGCGCAAACCTCGACAAACTCAAACACGACCTGCAGGAGTTCATCGACTCCACCACGCCGTTGATCCCCGTGCACGACGAGGACCGCGAAACCCAGCCAACCCTGGGCTTCCAGCGTGTACTGCAGCGCGCAGTCTTCCATGTCCAGAGCTCGGGCAAGCGTGAAGTCACCGGTGCCAACGTGCTGGTTGCGATTTTCAGCGAACAGGAAAGCCAGGCTGTGTTCCTGCTTAAACAGCAGAGCGTGGCCCGCATCGACGTGGTCAACTACATCGCCCACGGCATCTCCAAGGTGCCTGGCCATGGTGAGCACTCCGAGGGCGAGCAGGACATGCAGGACGAGGAAGGCGGTGAAACGTCATCCTCGGGCAATCCTCTGGATGCCTATGCCAGCAACCTCAACGAACAGGCCCGTCAGGGGCGCATCGATCCGCTGGTCGGTCGCGAGCTCGAAGTCGAGCGCGTGGCGCAGATCCTCGCCCGTCGGCGCAAGAACAACCCGCTGCTGGTCGGTGAGGCCGGTGTCGGTAAAACCGCCATCGCCGAAGGCCTGGCCAAGCGTATCGTCGACGGCCAGGTGCCGGACCTGCTGGCCCACAGCGTGGTCTACTCCCTGGACCTGGGCGCCTTGCTGGCCGGTACCAAGTACCGCGGTGACTTCGAGAAGCGCTTCAAGGCGCTGCTCAACGAGCTGCGCAAACGTCCGCAAGCGATCCTGTTCATCGACGAGATCCACACCATCATCGGTGCCGGTGCGGCTTCCGGTGGGGTAATGGACGCCTCCAACCTGCTCAAGCCGCTGCTGTCTTCGGGTGATATCCGTTGCATCGGTTCGACCACCTTTCAGGAATTTCGCGGCATCTTCGAAAAAGACCGGGCCCTGGCGCGGCGCTTCCAGAAGGTCGATGTCAGCGAGCCATCGGTGGAAGACACCGTGGGCATCCTGCGCGGGCTCAAGGGGCGGTTCGAGAGTCACCACAACATCGAGTACAGCGATGAGGCCCTGCGCGCCGCTGCCGAGCTTGCAGCGCGCTACATCAATGACCGGCACATGCCCGACAAGGCCATCGATGTGATCGACGAGGCGGGTGCCTACCAGCGCCTGCAGCCGGTGGAAAAGCGGGTCAAGCGTATCGACGTGCCGCAAGTCGAGGACATCGTCGCCAAAATCGCGCGGATTCCGCCAAAACACGTGACCAGTTCCGACAAGGAGCTGCTGCGTAACCTGGAGCGCGACCTCAAGCTCACGGTGTTCGGTCAGGATGCGGCGATCGATTCGCTGGCGACCGCCATCAAGCTGTCCCGTGCCGGCCTCAAGGCGCCGGACAAGCCTGTCGGTTCGTTCCTGTTTGCCGGCCCTACCGGGGTGGGTAAAACCGAAGCGGCGCGACAGCTGGCCAAGGCCCTGGGTGTCGAGCTGGTACGCTTCGACATGTCCGAGTACATGGAGCGGCATACCGTTTCGCGTCTGATCGGTGCGCCTCCGGGCTACGTCGGTTTCGACCAGGGCGGCCTGCTCACCGAAGCCATCACCAAGCAGCCGCACTGCGTGTTGCTGCTCGACGAGATCGAGAAGGCCCACCCGGAAGTCTTCAACCTGCTGCTGCAGGTGATGGACCACGGTACCCTGACCGACAACAACGGGCGCAAGGCGGACTTCCGTAACGTCATCGTCATCATGACCACCAACGCCGGTGCTGAAACCGCTGCGCGGGCCTCGATCGGCTTCACCCAGCAAGATCACTCCTCCGATGCAATGGAAGTGATCAAGAAGAGCTTCACGCCGGAGTTCCGCAACCGCCTGGACACCATCATCCAGTTTGGCCGCCTCAGCCACGAGACGATCAAGAGTGTGGTGGACAAGTTCCTCATCGAGCTGCAGGCGCAACTGGAAGACAAGCGCGTGTTGCTGGAGGTAAGCGATGCGGCGCGCAGTTGGCTGGCGGCCGGTGGCTACGATGCGCAGATGGGCGCGCGGCCAATGGCGCGGCTGATCCAGGACAAGATCAAGCGGCCGTTGGCCGAGGAGATCCTGTTCGGCGAGCTGGCCGAGCATGGCGGTGTGGTGCACATCGACATCCGCGATGGCGAACTGGTGTTCGACTTCGAGACCACGGCTGAGATGGCGTAAGGCAGGCTGGGGCTGCTATGCAGCCCATCGCTGGCAAGCCAGCTCTCACACAATCCCTGTGGGAGCTGCGGTGCGGCGACCCGACTTGCCAGCGATGCTTTTCCAGAGCCAACAAAAACGCCCGGCATTTAGCCGGGCGTTTTCGTTGGTGTCGCTTAGCGGGCGCGGTAGGTGATGCGCCCCTTGCTCAGGTCGTAGGGCGTCAGTTCGACGCGGACCTTGTCACCGGTCAGAATACGAATGTAGTTCTTGCGCATCTTTCCGGAGATGTGCGCGGTAACGACGTGCCCATTTTCCAACTCCACACGGAACATGGTGTTGGGCAGGGTGTCGACGACAGTGCCTTCCATTTCGAAGCTGTCTTCTTTCGACATGCAGTAAAGCCCTCGGTGTCCAGTTAATGGCCCGGTGCACAGCTGCGCCAGGCAAAAAAAGTGGCGTGCATTGTGCCCGAAAAATGGGCCTCAAGCCAATGATTTCAGTTCAACGTCACCCAACGCTGATTGATCAACAGCTCGATGGGGCGGTACTGGGTCTTGTAGTTCATCTTTTTGCAGTTTTTGATCCAGTAGCCGAGGTAGACCGCGTCCAGGCCCAGGCGCAGGGCTTCGGTGATCTGCCAGAGGATGGCGAAGCGGCCCAGGCTGCGCCGTTCTTCGTCCGGCTCGTAGAAGGTGTATACCGCCGAGAGGCCGTTGGGCAGCAGGTCGGTGACCGCCACGGCGAGCAGGCGGTCTTCCAGGCGGAACTCGTAAAAGCGCGAAAATGGCAGGTCGCGGACCAGGAAGGTGGAAAACTGGTCACGGCTGGGGGGGTACATGTCGCCATCGGCATGGCGCTGCTCGATGTAGCGCCGGTAAAGCTCGAAATATTCCTCTTTGAATGCCGGGCGGCCAGCGTTGACGGTGAGGTCGGCATTACGCTTGAGGATGCGCTTTTGCTGGCGGTTGGGCAGAAAGCGTGCAGCCGGGATCCGCGCCGGCACGCAGGCGTTGCAGTTCTGGCAATGCGGGCGATACAGATGGTCGCCGCTGCGCCGGAAGCCCATTTCCGACAGGTCTGCGTAAACGTTGACATCCATCGGCTGGCTCGGGTCGAGAAACAGCGTGGTGGCTTGTTCGTCTGGCAGGTAGCTGCAGGAATGGGGTTGAGTGGCATAAAACTTCAACCGCGCCAGCTCTGTCATGATCAACCCCTCGGGAGGTGCTTTTGTTTTAAGTGTAAGCCAGCTGGAAAAACTCGCCTAGCAAACCCAGCTGGCGCGGTTTGGCTGGTCGAGATAACGCTGCAGGTAGTCGGCAAAGGTGGCCCGGGCGATGGCGCGGGCGCCGAGGCTGTGCAGGTGGTCGGTAGGCATCTGACAATCAATCAGGACGAATCCTGCCTGTTGCAGATGCTCGACCAGGGCCACGAAGCCGACCTTGGAGGCATTGTCGGCGCGGCTGAACATCGACTCGCCGAAAAACAGCCGGCCCATGGCCAGGCCGTACAGCCCGCCCACCAGTTCACCGTCGCGGCGCACCTCGACCGAATGGGCAAAGCCCTGCTGGTGCAGTTTCAGGTAGGCCGCCTGCATGCTGTCGGTGATCCAGGTGCCGTCGGCGTAGTCGCGGGGGGCGGCGCAGGCGTTGATGACAGCGGCAAAGTCCTGGTCGAAGCTGACCTGGTAGTGACCCTGGCGGATGAGCTTGCGCAGCGAGCGCGACACGTGCAATTCGTCGGGAAACAGCACGGTACGCGGGTCGGGCGCCCACCAGAGGATCGGCTGGCCGTCCTGGTACCAGGGGAAGCAGCCGTGGCGATAGGCCTGCACCAGGCGTTCGGCGCTCAGGTCGCCGCCGGCGGCGAGCAGGCCGTTGGGGTCGCGCAGGGCTTTGTCCAGCGGCGGAAAGGTGAGGGTGTCGCGGCTCAACCAGGTCAGCATCGTGGTCCAGTGATGGAAGAGGGGAGGGCACCCAGCATGGCCTGAAAAAGCCTCGCGGGACAAGCCCGCTCCTACAGGCGTGGTGCCTGCAGGCAACTTGCATGACCCTTTGTTGTCACACTTGCACAAAAACACCGCATAAGCCTTTGTCACAAAAGAAAATGCGTGCTCAAATTGCTGTATAGGAAATTGGCCCCCGTTTACGCTTCATTCTGGCGTGCCGCCATGGCGGTAGGCGGGCAGTAATGTTAAAAGTAGTGGTTTGTTGACTGTTCAGTTGGGTCAATCACTGTTGGACGCGCAATGAGCGCAGGAATAGACGCGTTTTGAAGAAATCCACCGCAACACCCAGTCCCTTGCCCGTGCCGCTCTGGCGCCAGCAGCTGCACTATCGGCTCAAGGAAGGTGCGCTGATCGCCGTGGGCGCGCTGTGCCTGTACTTGTGGATGGCCTTGCTGACCTACGACCAGGCCGATCCGGGCTTCAGCCATACCAGCAACGTCGAGCAGGTACAGAACGCCGCCGGCCGTGCCGGTGCCTATTTCGCCGACATCCTGTTCATGGTCCTGGGCTATTTCGCCTACATCTTCCCGTTGCTGCTGGCGATCAAGACCTGGCAGATCTTCCGCGAACGCCACCAGCCGTGGCAGTGGAGCGGCTGGTTGTTCTCCTGGCGCCTGATCGGCCTGGTGTTCCTGGTGCTTTCGGGTGCGGCGCTGGCGCATATCCATTTCCATTCCGCCGCCAGCCTGCCGGCATCGGCCGGTGGCGCGCTGGGCGAAAGCCTCGGCGACCTGGCCAAGAACGCCCTGAACGTGCAGGGCAGCACCCTGATGTTCATCGCCCTGTTCCTGTTCGGCCTGACCGTGTTCACCGACCTGTCGTGGTTCAAGGTCATGGACGTCACCGGCAAGATCACCCTCGACCTGTTCGAGTTGTTCCAGGGCGCCGCCAACCGCTGGTGGGAGGCGCGCAACGAGCGCAAGCGCCTGGTAGCGCAGTTGCGTGAGGTCGACGACCAGGTTCACGACGTGGTCGCCCCGGTAGCGCCGGACCGCCGCGAGCAGGCCAAGGCCAAGGAGCGCATCATCGAGCGCGACCAGGCCCTGAGCAAGCATGTAGCCGAGCGCGTGCAGCAGCCGGCACCGGTGATCATGCCGGCCCCGGCCAAGGCGCCGGAACCGAGCAAGCGCGTGCAGAAGGAAAAACAGGCGCCGCTGTTCGTCGACAGCGCCATCGAAGGCACCTTGCCGCCGATCTCGATCCTCGACCCGGCCGAGAAAAAACAGGTCAACTACTCGCCAGAATCCCTGGCCGGCGTTGGCCACCTGCTGGAAATCAAGCTCAAGGAATTCGGCGTCGAAGTCTCGGTAGACTCGATCCACCCGGGCCCGGTAATTACCCGTTACGAAATCCAGCCGGCCGCTGGCGTCAAAGTCAGCCGCATCGCCAACCTGGCCAAGGACCTGGCCCGCTCCCTGGCGGTGACCAGCGTGCGCGTGGTTGAAGTGATCCCCGGCAAGACCACCGTCGGTATCGAGATCCCCAACGAAGACCGGCAGATCGTACGCTTCTCCGAGGTGCTGTCGTCGCCACAATACGACGAAGCCAAATCGCCGGTGACCATGGCCCTGGGCCACGACATCGGCGGCAAGCCGGTGATCACCGATCTTGCGAAGATGCCGCACCTGCTGGTGGCCGGTACCACCGGTTCCGGTAAGTCGGTGGGCGTCAACGCCATGATCCTGTCGATCCTGTTCAAGTCGGGCCCGGAAGACGCCAAGCTGATCATGATCGACCCGAAAATGCTCGAACTGTCGATCTACGAAGGCATTCCGCACCTGCTCTGCCCGGTGGTCACCGACATGAAGGACGCCGCCAACGCCCTGCGCTGGAGCGTGGCCGAGATGGAGCGGCGCTACAAGCTGATGGCGGCCATGGGTGTGCGCAACCTGGCGGGCTTCAACCGCAAGGTCAAGGACGCCGAAGAAGCCGGCGAGCCGATCTACGACCCGATGTTCAAGCGCGAAAGCATGGATGACGTGCCGCCGCTGCTGAAAACCCTGCCGACCATTGTCGTGGTGGTCGACGAGTTCGCCGACATGATGATGATCGTCGGCAAGAAGGTCGAAGAGCTGATCGCCCGTATCGCCCAGAAGGCCCGTGCTGCCGGTATTCACCTGATTCTCGCGACCCAGCGGCCCTCGGTGGACGTGATCACCGGCCTGATCAAGGCCAACATCCCGACCCGCATGGCCTTCCAGGTCTCGAGCAAGATCGACTCGCGGACCATCATCGACCAGGGCGGCGCCGAACAGTTGCTCGGCCACGGTGACATGCTCTACATGCCACCAGGCACCAGCCTGCCGATTCGTGTGCATGGCGCCTTCGTTTCCGATGACGAGGTCCATCGCGTGGTCGAGGCCTGGAAACTGCGGGGCGCCCCGGACTACAACGAGGACATCCTCAGCGGCGTCGAAGAGGCCGGCAGCGGCTTTGACGGCGGCGGTGGTGGCGGAGACGGCGACGATGCCGAAACCGATGCGCTGTACGATGAAGCCGTGCAGTTCGTGCTGGAAAGCCGCCGTGCGTCCATTTCCGCCGTACAGCGCAAGCTGAAGATCGGCTACAACCGCGCTGCGCGGATGATCGAGGCAATGGAGATGGCCGGTGTGGTCACCGCCATGAACACCAACGGTTCGCGCGAAGTGATTGCCCCCGGGCCGTCCCGCGACTGATCCAACCTGCTGGCGGCCAGTGACGGCCGCCAGCCCCTTCATACTGCAACGAGGATTTCCATGCGCCTGATTCGCATGCTGTTGGTTTCCGCTATGGCCCTGTCCAGCGCTTCGGCAATTGCCGCCGATGCCGATGCGGCACGCCTGACCCAGTTGCTGGACAAATCCAGGACCATCAGCGCCAATTTCTCTCAACTGACCCTCGATGGCACCGGCACTCAGTTGCAGGAAACCACCGGGCAGATGGCCGTGCAGCGCCCGGGCCTGTTCTACTGGCACACCGATGCGCCACAGGAGCAGGTGGTGGTGTCGGACGGCAAGAACGTCACCCTGTGGGACCCGGACCTGGAACAGGCTACCATCAAGAAACTTGACCAGCGTTTGACCGAAACCCCGGCACTGTTGCTGTCCGGTGACGTCTCGAAGATCAGCCAGAGCTTCGACATCACCTCTAAAGAGCAGGGCGAGGTCATGGATTTCGTGCTCAAGCCGAAAACCAAGGACACCCTGTTCGACTCGCTGCGCCTGTCGTTCCGTCGCGGCCTGGTCAACGACATGCAACTGATCGACAGCGTCGGCCAACGCACCAACATCCTGTTCACCGCGGTCAAGGCCAACGAGGCGATCCCGGCGAGCAAGTTCAAGTTCGACATCCCCAAAGGTGCGGATGTCATCTCCGAGTAAGAGGTAGTAGCGCCGTCCATGGACCTGTTTCGTAGCGACCCCGTAGCCCAGCCCCTGGCCGCGCGCCTGCGCCCGGCCAACCTGGACGAGTACGTTGGCCAGGAGCACCTGCTGGCCCGCGGCAAGCCGCTGCGCGAGGCACTGGAAGCGGGCGCACTGCACTCGATGATCTTCTGGGGCCCGCCCGGGGTCGGCAAGACCACCCTGGCGCGGCTGCTGGCGCAGTTCTGCGACGCCCACTTCGAGACCGTTTCGGCGGTGTTGGCCGGGGTCAAGGAAATCCGCCACGCGGTGGACATCGCCAAGCAGCAGGCCGGGCAGTATGGGCGGCGCACGATTCTGTTCGTTGATGAAGTGCACCGCTTCAACAAGTCCCAGCAGGATGCCTTTTTGCCGTATGTGGAAGACGGCACGCTGATCTTCATCGGCGCCACCACCGAGAACCCTTCGTTCGAACTGAACAACGCGCTGCTGTCGCGGGCACGGGTCTATGTGCTGAAAAGCCTCGACGAAGCCGCGCTACGCAAGCTGGTCAACCGCGCCCTGACGGAAGAGCGTGGCCTGGGCAAGCGCCAGTTGCGCGTTGGCGACGAAGCCTTCCAGATGCTCATGGCTGCCGCCGATGGCGATGGCCGGCGCATGCTCAACTTCCTCGAAAACGCCTCGGACCTGGCAGAGGATGGCGGTGAAATCGCTGTCGAATTGCTGCAGAGCCTGCTCGGTGACAGCCGCCGGCGTTTCGACAAGGGTGGCGAGGCCTTCTACGACCAGATCTCGGCGCTGCACAAGTCGGTGCGCGGCTCCAACCCCGATGGCGCCTTGTACTGGTTCGCGCGCATGCTCGATGGCGGCTGCGACCCGCTGTACATCGCCCGCCGCGTGGTACGCATGGCCAGCGAAGACATCGGCAACGCCGACCCCCGCGCCTTGAGCCTGTGCCTGGCGGCCTGGGATGTGCAAGAGCGCCTGGGCAGCCCGGAAGGCGAGCTGGCTGTGGCCCAGGCCATTACCTACCTGGCCTGTGCACCGAAGAGCAACGCGGTGTACATGGGCTTCAAAACTGCGCTGCGCGAAGCTGGCGAGCACGGTTCGCTGGAAGTGCCGCTGCACCTGCGCAACGCCCCGACCAAGCTGATGAAGCAGCTGGGCTATGGCGATGAATACCGCTACGCCCATGACGAACCGGATGCCTACGCCGCCGGCGAAGACTACTTCCCTGACCACCTCGCGCCGCGCCAGTACTACCAACCGGTGCCGCGCGGCCTGGAATTGAAGATCGGCGAGAAGCTCAAGCACCTGGCCGAACTCGACCGCAACAGCCCGCGGCAGCGCAGAAAACCATGATTGCCGTGATCGCCGCAGTCAGCGCCGGGGGCATTGTCGGCACCCTGATGCGCTTTGCCACTGCCAATTGGGTCAACGCGCACTGGCCACGCCACTTCTATCTCGGTACGCTGGCGGTCAATCTGATTGGCTGCCTGCTGATCGGCTTGCTCTACGGGCTGTTTCTGCATCGCCCGCTGGTGCCGGTCGAGCTGCGTGCGGGCCTGATCGTCGGCTTTCTCGGCGGTCTTACAACCTTTTCATCCTTTTCACTGGATACCGTGCGCCTGCTCGAAAGCGGGCAGGCGCCGCTGGCCTTCGGGTATGCCGGGGCCAGCGTATTTGGCGGGCTGCTCGCAACCTGGGCTGGCCTGTCCCTGACCAAATTCTGAACCAACGAGAGAACGATATGCTCGATTCCAAACTGTTACGCGGCCAACTTCAGGAAGTGGCGGACCGCCTGGCCTCCCGTGGCTTCAGCCTGGATGTCGCGCGCATCGAGGCCCTGGAAGAACGCCGCAAGGTGGTACAGACCCGTACCGAACAACTGCAGGCCGAGCGTAACGCCCGTTCCAAATCCATCGGCCAGGCCAAGGCCAAGGGCGAAGACATCGCCCCGCTGATGGCTGACGTCGAGCGCATGGCCGGCGAACTGGCCAGCGGCAAGGTCGAGCTGGACGGCATCCAGGCCGAACTGGATGGCATCCTGCTGGGCATTCCCAACCTGCCGGACGAAAGCGTGCCGGTCGGCGCCGATGAAGAGCACAACGTCGAAGTCCGTCGTTGGGGCACCCCGCGCGCCTTCGACTTCGAGATCAAGGACCACGTGGCCCTTGGCGAGCTGAGCGGCGGCCTGGATTTTGAAACCGCCGCCAAGCTGTCGGGCGCCCGTTTCGCCCTGCTGCGCGGCCCGATCGCCCGTCTGCACCGCGCCCTGGCGCAGTTCATGATCAACCTGCACACCAGCGAGCACGGCTACGAAGAAGCCTACACCCCGTACCTGGTCCAGGCCCCGGCGCTGCAAGGCACCGGCCAGCTGCCCAAGTTCGAGGAAGACCTGTTCAAGATCAGCCGCGACGGCGAAGCCGACTTCTACCTGATCCCGACCGCTGAAGTGTCGCTGACCAACATCGTTGCCGGCGAGATCCTCGACGCCAAGCAACTGCCGATCAAGTTCGTCGCCCATACCCCGTGCTTCCGTAGCGAAGCCGGTGCGTCGGGCCGCGACACCCGCGGCATGATCCGCCAGCACCAGTTCGACAAGGTCGAGATGGTGCAGATCGTCGAGCCGGACAAATCCATGGAAGCCCTGGAAGGCCTGACCGCCAACGCCGAGCGCGTGCTGCAAGCCCTGGAGCTGCCGTACCGGGTGCTGGCGCTGTGCACCGGCGACATGGGCTTCAGCGCGGTGAAAACCTACGACCTCGAAGTCTGGGTGCCGAGCCAGGACAAGTACCGCGAAATCTCCTCGTGCTCCAACTGTGGCGACTTCCAGGCCCGCCGCATGCAGGCGCGCTGGCGCAACCCGGAAACCGGCAAGCCGGAACTGGTGCACACCCTCAACGGTTCGGGCCTGGCGGTCGGCCGTACCCTGGTGGCGGTGCTGGAGAACTACCAGCAGGCCGACGGTTCGATCCGCGTGCCGGAAGTACTCAAGCCGTACATGGGTGGCCTGGAGGTCATCGGTTAAATGGAATTCCTGCCGCTGTTCCACAAACTGCGCGGCAGCCGTGTGCTGATCGTCGGCGGAGGTGAAATTGCCCTGCGCAAATCGCGTCTGCTGGCCGATGCCGGGGCTGTGCTGCGGGTAGTGGCGCCCGAGATCGAAGTGCAACTGGCCGAGCTTGCCCGGCACAGCGGTGGTGAAATTCTCAGCCGTGGTTACCAGCCGGGCGACCTCGACGGTTGCCAGCTGATCATTGCCGCCACCGACGACCAGGCGCTCAACGCCCAGGTCTCGGCGGATGCCCAGCAGCGCTGCGTACCGGTCAATGTGGTCGATGCGCCGGCGCTGTGTTCGGTGATTTTCCCGGCCATCGTCGACCGCTCGCCATTGGTGGTTGCGGTGTCCAGCGGCGGCGATGCGCCGGTGCTGGCGCGGTTGATTCGGGCCAAGCTGGAAACCTGGATTCCTGCTGCCTATGGCGAACTGGCCGGCCTTGGCGCGCGCTTTCGGCACAAGGTCAAGGCGCTGTACCCGGACGTCAATCAGCGTCGCGGCTTCTGGGAAGATGTCTTCCAGGGCCCGATCGCCGAGCGGCAACTGGCCGGGCAGGGCGCTGAAGCCGAGCGTCTGCTGCAAGCCAAGATCGACGGTGCCACCTACCAGGCGCCGGGCGAGGTGTATCTGGTCGGTGCCGGTCCCGGTGACCCGGACCTGCTGACCTTCCGCGCCTTGCGCCTGATGCAGCAGGCCGATGTGGTGCTCTACGATCGCCTGGTCGCCCCGGCGATCATCGAACTGTGCCGCCGTGATGCCGAGCGCATCTACGTCGGCAAGCGCCGCGCCGATCACGCCGTGCCGCAAGCGCAGATCAACCAGCAACTGGTCGACCTGGCGCGTCAGGGCAAGCGTGTGTTGCGTCTGAAAGGTGGCGATCCGTTCATCTTCGGCCGTGGCGGCGAAGAGATCGAAGAGCTGGCGGCCCAGGGCATTCCGTTCCAGGTGGTGCCGGGGATTACCGCGGCCAGTGGCTGCTCGGCCTATGCCGGCATCCCGCTGACCCACCGCGACTATGCCCAGTCGGTGCGTTTCGTCACCGGCCACCTCAAGGACGGTACCAGCGACCTGCCGTGGGATGACCTGGTGGCGCCGGCGCAGACCCTGGTGTTCTACATGGGCCTGGTTGGCTTGCCGACCATCTGTGCCGAGCTGATTCGTCACGGGCGGGCGGCGGATACGCCGGCGGCACTGGTACAGCAGGGCACCACGCCGAATCAGCGGGTGTTCACTGGCACCTTGGCCGACTTGCCCAAGCTGGTGGCCGAGCATGAAGTGCATGCGCCGACCCTGGTGATCGTCGGCGAAGTAGTACAGCTGCGCGAGAAGCTGGCCTGGTTCGAAGGCGCCCAACCTTGAAATCATCGCTGGCAAGCCAGCTCCCACAGGTACTGTATGCACTGCACCTGTGGGAGCTGGCTTGCCAGCGATGAGGCCGGTTTGCCTGGCTTCACACTCCAGTCTTGTTCCAGATTCCCCGCCCCACCAGTCGCTCCCGGTCATGCCCCTGCTCAAAATCCTGCAACGGCCCCTTGGGCACAATCCCGTTCGGATTGATGGTCTTGTGGCTCATGTAGTAATGCTTCTGGATATGCTCGAAATTCACCGTCTCGGCGATCCCCGGCCACTGATACAGCTCCCGTAGCCAGTTCGACAGGTTCGGGTAATCGGCAATGCGCCGCATGTTGCACTTGAAGTGCCCGTGGTACACCGCATCGAAGCGAATCAGCGTGGTAAACAGCCGCCAGTCGGCCTCGGTCAGGTATTCCCCGGCCAGGTAGCGCTGGGTGCCGAGCAGCCGCTCCAGATGATCCAGTTCGGCAAACACCTCATCAAAAGCCTGCTCATAGGCCGCCTGCGAAGTGGCAAAGCCTGCCCGGTACACGCCATTGTTGACCGCCGGATAGATCCGCTCGTTAAGCGCCTCGATCGGCCCGCGCAGTGGTTCGGGATACAGGTCCAGGCGATTGCCGGTCAGCTCGTCGAAAGCCGAGTTGAAGATGCGAATGATCTCCGCTGACTCATTGTTGACGATGCGTTGCTCGTGTTTATCCCACAGCACCGGCACCGTGACCCGGCCGCTGTAGTGCGGATCGTCACGGGTGTAGCGCTGGTGCAGGAAGTCCAGGTGCTCGAGCTTGTCGCCGGTCGAGCCGTTGCTCTGGTCGAAGGTCCAGCCATGCTCGCCCATCAGCCAGCTGACCACCGACACATCGATCAGGTTCTCAAGGCCCTTGAGCTTACGCAAGATCAGGGTGCGGTGGGCCCAGGGGCAGGCGAGCGATACATACAGGTGGTAACGGCCGGCTTGCGCGGCGGGCAGGGCGTTGCGCCGTTGCGCGCTTTCACGCTGGAAAGCGCCGTCTGCGCTGCTTTCATACCACTGGTCATGCCAGCGTCCGTCGATCAACAGGCCCATGCTGAGCTCCTTGGCGATTCGTTCTGAGTTAGAACCCAGTGTACGGAGCTGGGTTCGAACGAATAGCGCAAAGTCCGGGCCTGTTTGATCGGCTTATTCGATCAGTGGCGCTGATCCCAGTAGCGTTGCGCCTGGGCGAAGGCTTCATCTCGGGATTGACCCAGGCCGCGCAGGGCCAGGGCCATGGTCGCCACCACG
Organism: Pseudomonas sp. ZL2; assembly: GCF_054788455.1. NCBI lineage: Bacteria > Pseudomonadati > Pseudomonadota > Gammaproteobacteria > Pseudomonadales > Pseudomonadaceae > Pseudomonas > Pseudomonas sp. ZL2. Next base: position 23,898 of record NZ_JBGOGX010000008.1, read on the forward strand.
GCCAGTTCGCCATAGCTGTTCTGCTCATCACCGCGCCACACGGCCAGCAGTTGCCCGGGCTCAAGGCTCGCCGGTTTGACGTGGCGCTGGGCTACCAGGGCGGGCCATTCTTCATCCCAGTCGAGGCCATTGGCGGTGCCATACAGGTGGCTGCTGGTGTCCGGGTTGATCTCGATCTCGCCACCATCGCCCTTTACCACGATCGCCGTGTCGCCCAGCAGGCGGCTGGCCTCGCGGTGCACGGCCTGGTAGCCGGGGTGGAAGATGCTCTGCAGGCCGCAGCGCGCATTCAGCGGGTTGAGCACCCGTGCCAGGGAATGAATCGGCGAGCGCAGGCCCAGGGTGTTGCGCAGGTCGATCATTCGTTGCAGGCGTGGCGCCCAGTCTTGCAGCGGGATGAACGCCAGCTTGTGGGTGTCCAGCGCTTCAGACACCGCATGCCAGTCCCGGCACAATGGAATGCTCAGCAGTTCCAGCGATTGCTCGGTATACAGCCGCCCGGCCGTGTGGGCGCCGCCACCGTGCAGCAGGATGCGCACGCCGTTGGCCGCCAGGCACTTGGCGGCCAGCAGGTACCAGGGCAAATGGCGCTTCTTGCCGGCGTAGCTTGGCCAGTCCAGATCAACCTGGATCGGCGGCGCCTGCAGCCGCTGACGCAGCGCTTCGGTGAAGCCGGCCAGCTCTTCGGGGCTTTCTTCCTTGTGCCGCAGCAGCATCAGGAAGGCGCCGAGCTGGGTTTCCTCGACCTTGCCGTCGAGCAGCATGCCCATGGCCTCGCGGGCTTCCTCGCGGCTCAGGCCACGGGCACCGCGCTTGCCCTTGCCAAGGATGCGCACGAACTGGGCAAACGGATGTTCGGCCGGGGTTTCGGTGATCAGCGGGGTGAGCTCGGTCATATGCAATTGGTCGGCTTTGGCAGGCCCGCAAGTTTTGCGGCGAGTTTGGCGGGAGTGCCCTTGAACAGGCGGTTCAGGTGCAGGCTGTTGCCTTTTTCCGCGCCCAGCTTGAGCGCGGTGTACTTGATCAGCGGGCGGGTGGCCGGCGACAACTCGAACTCCTGGTAGAAGTCGCGCAGCAGGGTCAGCACTTCCCAGTGTTCCGCGGTCAGCTCCAGGTCTTCATGGGCGGCGAGGGCGCTGGCGACCTCCTCGGACCAATCACCAAGCTCGACCAGGTAGCCGTCTTTATCCAGGGCGATGCTGCGCTCGCCGACAGTCAGGGTGCTCATAGCCAGCTGTTGACCTTGTCATAGTGCAGCGACAGCTCGACGAAGGCCGGGTAGTCGATAGCCTTGCCCAGGTCGCTGATGGTAATGGCGCGGGCCTGCAGGTCTTCGTCCAGGGCGAACAGACGCCCGTCCAGCTGGCTGGCCTGCAGCGTGCGCAGCGGCTCGCTACCGGGCTGCAGGGCATACACCGCATCGCCGCACAGCAGCAGGCCGTCGGCGCTGCCAAGCAGGCGCAGGCAACTGCTCAGGCGGTTGTCGCCAAATGGCGAGTGGCAAATCACGTGCAAGGTGCTCATCAGAGGGTCACCACCTGGTCGAAACGGTCGATCAACGCGGCCAGCGCAGCGTCATCCAGCACCTGTACCGGCAGGCTCAGGGTGTCGGCAGCAAGGCCGCGCTCCTGCAGGCTGCTGCCGGCGGCGAACAGTTCCTCGATACCGAACATCGGCAATGCCTGCAGGTTGGCCGCGAGGTTCTTCTGCTGCAGCTGGGCCGGCTGCTGGCCGGGGGCGAGCTGGAACACGCCGTCATCGAGAAACAGCATGCCCAGCGGCAGGTCGAAGGCACCGCCGGCCAGGGCGATATCCAGCGCCTCGCGGGCGGATGGCCCGGCCCACGGCGCCTGGCGGCTGATAATCAGCAAGGACTTGGCCATCTCAATCGCCTCCAAAGCACATCAGTCGATCGGCGACTTGCGCCGCCTCATGCAACTGGCCCAGCCCGGACAGCTCCCAGGGCGCTGGCAGGTTGACCGCCGGGCGCTGGTAGCGCTGGGCTTCCTCGGCATTGAGCACGCCGCGGCGCAGAGCGGCGGCAATGCACACCACGGCATCGAGCTGCTGCGCGCTGACGAACGCGCGCCACTCGGTGGGCAGGTCCAGCTCATCCTGGGGCGTCACGACATTGCCCGAGGCGCTGTGCACGCCGTCCTGATAGAAAAACAGCCGGACAATCTCATGCCCGCCAGCGAGCGCCGCCTGGGCAAAACGCAGGGCGCGGCGCGAGGAGGGCGCATGGGCCGGAGAAAAAACCGCAATGGCGAACTTCATGGAAGTCTCTTTCAGCAAATCTGCGGGAATGATAAAGCAAAAAGCCCGCAGCAACATGCCGCGGGCTCTTCAGGGCTTACCTCGCCCCCTGTGGGAGCTGGCTTGCCAGCGATGGCTTCAACACTGTCTCAAGCCTTGTCTTTATGCTCCGGCAAGAACCAGTTCAGTACCAGGGCACAAATCCCCCCGGTGGCCACCCCCGACTCCAGCACATTACGCAGTGCCGACGGCATATGCGCGAGGAACTCCGGCACCTGCGCCACCCCCAGGCCCAGCGCCAGCGACACGGCAATGATCAGCAGCGCGCGACGATCCAGGCTGATGCTGGCAAGGATATTGATCCCCGAAGCCGCCACCGCGCCGAACATCACCATCGCCGCGCCACCGAGCACCGGCTCCGGCACCGCCTGGATCACCCCGGCCACGCTCGGGAACAGGCCGAGGATCACCAGCATCGCCGCAATCCACACACCGATATGGCGGCTAGCGATACCGGTCAGCTGAATCACGCCATTATTCTGGGCAAAGATCGAGCTCGGGAAGGTATTGAACACCCCGGCCAGCAGCGAGTTGGCGCCGTTGACCAGCACGCCGCCCTTGATCCGCTGCATCCACAGCGGGCCTTCCACCGGCTGGCGCGAAACTTTACTGGTAGCGGTCACATCACCAATGGCTTCCAACGAGGTCACCAGGTAGATCACCAGCATCGGAATGAACAGCGCCCAAGAGAAACCCAGGCCGAAATGCAGCGGTACGGGCACCTGGAACAGCGCAGCTTCGTGCATGCCGGTGAAGTTCAGGCGGCCCAGGTAACCGGCCAGGGCGTAACCCACGGCCAGGGCGATGACGATGGCGCAACTGCGCATCCACACCACCGGAATACGGTTGAGGATCACGATGATCGCCAGCACCACGCCCGACAGCAGGAGGTTCTCGCCGTTGGCGAAGGTGCCGTTGCTCATCGCCGCAAAGCCGCCGCCCATACTGATCAGGCCGACCTTGATCAGGGTCAGGCCGATCATCAGCACGACGATACCGGTCACCAGCGGGGTAATCAGGCGTTTGACGAACGGCAGAATGCGCGAAATGCCCATCTCCACGAACGAACCGGCAATCACCACACCAAAAATCGCCGCCATCACGCCTTCGACCGGCGTGCCTTGCTTGACCATCAACGCGCCACCGGCGATCAACGGCCCGACAAAGTTGAAGCTGGTGCCCTGCACAATCAAAAGCCCGGCGCCAAAAGGCCCGAAGCGACGGCACTGCACGAAAGTGGCGATCCCGGAGATCACCAGCGACATCGACACGATCAGGTTGGTATCACGGGCCGAAACCCCCAGCGCCTGGCAAATCAGCAGGCCAGGGGTGACGATCGGCACAATGATCGCCAGCAGGTGCTGCAACGCCGCCAGCATCGCGATCAACGGACGCGGCCGGTCTTCAAGGCCGAGGACCAGTTCATTGGCCTGCGCGGGTGCGCCGGGTCCTTGCTCGATTGAACTCATGGGAGTGCTGCCCCGGAAGAAAAAAGGAGCGCATTCTACGGGCCCGCACCCGTTTACGGTAGTGCCTTGAGGCTGACACCTATCCCTGTGGGAGCTGGCTTTGCCAGCGATGCAAGGCAAAGCCTTGCCAAACCCCACCCACAAAAAAGCCCGCCGAAGCGGGCTTTCTCTCAACGCATCACACCATTAACCAATCAGTCATCGCGACCCATCAGGCCGAACAGCTGCAGCAGGCTGACGAACAGGTTGTAGATCGACACATACAGGCTGATGGTCGCCATGATGTAGTTACGCTCGCCACCGTGAATGATCGCGCTGGTCTGGAACAGGATGCACACCGACGAGAACAGCACGAAACCGGCGCTGATCGCCAGCTGCAGGCCGCTGATCTGGAAGAACAGGCTGGCCAGCACCGCACCCATCAACACGAAGAAACCGGCGGTGATGAAACCACCGAGGAAGCTCATGTCCTTGCGGGTAATCAGCACATAGGCCGACAGGCCACCGAAAACCAGGGCCGTCATCGCGAACGCCGAGCTGACCACCTCGGCGCCACCGGCCATACCCAGGTAACGGTTGAGGATAGGGCCGAGCAAGAAGCCCATGAAGCCGGTGAGGGCGAAGGTGGACACCAGGCCCCAGACCGAATCACGCAGCTTGTTGGTGAGGAAGAACAGGCCGTAGAAGCCGATCAGCACCACGAAAATGTTCGGGTAGCCGACGCGCATCTGCTGCGCCACGTAGGCCATGATGCCACTGAAGGCGAGGGTGATAGCCAGCAACCCGTATGTGTTACGCAGGACGCGGCTGACCTCCTGCTGCTCGACCTGCTGGCCGTGATTGACGGCGTAATCCTGTTCGCGCATGGCGACACTCCTGTGGGTTTGAAACGTTCAGATGCAAAGATCATAACAGAGCCGCGCAAAGCGGCCACATAGAGAGTTTGACAGCTTGTTTCATTTCGGTATTATGGCGCCCGCAATACGAGGAAGCGTGGCCGAGTGGTTTAAGGCAACGGTCTTGAAAACCGTCGATGGGCAACTATCCTAGAGTTCGAATCTCTACGCTTCCGCCATCTTCAAAGCCCTGATTATTCAGGGCTTTTTGCGTTTTTGGAGGCTGGAAAACTTGACGCTGAAAAGGCCAAGTGTTCCGCAACTTTTCGATGGTGTTCCGCAACTCCTTCGTAAAAGATGTTTCATCGGGTTGGTTTCACGATCTCCCCGACGCGGCGGTAAACGGTCTGCGTGATTCGCTTATCGGTGTGCCCTAGTAGCCTACTCGCGTGCGCCAGGTCTTCAATTTCGCTCGCTGCTTTGGGGCGGATATCGCGAAACTGGAATTGACGAATGCTGTCGGCCAGGACGCTATCAAGGTCTTCCATCGCTTTGACAGCGGCCTTGGATCTAGCATCATCAAAGCGAAGGCGTAGCATCGCTGGCGTCACGTTGCGGCCGTCCTCTGTCACTATTAGGTACGGGTTGCGAACCCCTCGCGCCTTGCGTTGGCTCAGAAGGCGCTCAACCAGTATCCCCAGCTGGCTGGTTTCTGTTTCCGACTCAAGACGTATCCTCAGTTTTTTTGTCGTTTTGCCCTGGGCGAATTGCAGAAAACCATCAACCACGTCTGTCGCCCGAGTGGCCAGTACATCAGCTGGGCGTTGACCGGTCAGATAGCCCAAGTCCATTGCATCGCGCAACTCGGAAGTGGCGTGTTCGTACACCGCATCCCAGATCGCCGGTCCTGCATAGAAGTCCCGAGGAGTCTCCTTGTTCTTGCGGATACCGGTCGCTGGGTTTGGGCGGTCAGTAATGCCCCACTCCCTTGCCATGTTGAAAATGTGAGAGAGAAGGGCGATTTCTCGATTCGCCCTAACCTTGCCTGTCCGTCGATCTCGATATTGGGCAAGTACTTGAGGTGTAATCAGCTCCATCGGGGCATCATCGAAGGCTTTGCGCAGCTGTTTGAGCTCGGCCAGGTTGTCCTTCTGGGTGCGCGGCTTTTTGCCCGGAATGACATCCCTTTCATAGCGATCGAATAGCTGCCCCATCAGGCGCGTTATCTTTGGTATGGCCTTTCTGTCGAGCTTCGCCCATTCCACTTTGGCAATGTCCAGGTCGTTACCTAAAGGTATCTCTCGACGCCTGCCATCTTCGTCCCTGCCGTCGTAGTAGTAAGCAACCCAGATGTTGCCGTTTTTGCGCTTTCGCGTACGCCGAATCATTCGCGGCGGAAGATCTCTATTAGCGGTTTGTTTCGGACGCATCTTGTTAACCCACCCGAGACAAATCGAAAGTCCAAGTCTCTGCGACGGCGTTCATTGCTGTTGGCTTAACTCCAGCTAGCTTTAGGCGAGCGTACACTCGTCCAACGACCGGACGTCTGGCGCCAGATAGGGCGTATTGCCACCCATTACTGGTTAGCCATTGAATTTGCTTCGATGGCAGTTGATAGCCAGTGATAGCTGCAATTTCCTCTTCACCCAGAGTTTCAGTCTGAATTTCCATGATTTTCTCCGCGCCGCGCATGGCGGCAGAGGTGATGAGGAATTCGTTCAGGCGCATGCTTGATATGAACCCAGCGCGGTGTGCTCATTGGGGTGTTCGCTCCCTGCCAGGGAATATGTTTGGGATCATTTTCAGCGCTCCGTATCAGTCCGTTTGAGAACAAGGTACTGGGGCTCAGGAGGGATAGGTTTCGCTTTCAAACGCTTTTAGCGTCGGAAATTGAAATTGCCGCAAAAATTATAATTTTATTGTCTGGGTTCGCTTTGGCGTGGGTTTTTGGTAGGAATCACTGGTTTGCTCAAAATATATGCGGTTCATTGTGCATATGGGGATTGAGTACCCCTGAATGCTCGTCAGTATCGTTTCGTCCCCCTCCCCAACCATGAAGCAGGGATGGCCACGACGGAAACGCATACCCCGCCCGGTGTAATTGCGCAGGATGATTTCCCAAGACTCATCGTCGTAGTAGACGCCCGTGATTTCAGACCAGTTGGCCGAAACGCCGCTTCCAACGATGCCTTCAGGCGTCAGGCAGAAAATTTCCACCTGGTTTTCCTGTGTGGCAGGTACGGCGTAAATCCAGCCATTCGGCGCTATGGGTGGGAAAGTCTGTCCATTGCCTAGGTGACGAAATTCCATGGTGGTGCTCCGCATGCATGAGGTTGCTTGACACGCTATGCCAGGCTCTGGAAATCCCAAGCCGGAACAGCTCACAGGCTTATGCCGTTGGGTTTCTTAAAGGTCTCCGTAAGCTGTGGCAATCAAAACAGGGAGTGGCGCCATGGGTAACAAATCAACAACGATCCGAATCGGCTTGCTGGCCGCGACTGTAGCTCTTCTGGTTGGGTGCTCTGGCACTCAAGGGTCTAGGACTGTGCAGCTTCCTGAGCCGAAAGATGTACCGAGGGAAAAATGGTCGGATGCTATGCATGTTCTGACCGCCATGGGGATTTCCGGTCAGCGTGACGTTCCAATCGAGCTGGCAAGGGCAGTTGGTAGGGCGAGCCCGGCCAGCGGCTCTGGAACAGTGCTCGGGGATGCTGGATTAAGCGCGGTTAGCTTCGCTTCGCCACCTACAGGTTTGAGTGGTGGCGCAGCAGCGGGAATTGGCTTGGGCTTGATGCTGTTGGGCGGTTCTAGCGATCCGGCGCGTGCAACTCAGGTTGTCGCGTGGGTGCCTGCGGACCAGGCAAGCTCGCCGGAGGCGGCGTCAGCTCTCGCATTGCGTAAGGTCGAAGATGCTCGCAAGAGAGTTTTTGCCCACGGCCTATCGAAGTTGCCAATGCTGACTGGTAAACGTCCTGATGGCCATGCCCGCAGCTACGCATCCCTGGCAGATAGCTATGCCGAGCGGCCGATTCCATACAGTGAAGAGGCTGCTAAATCACCGAGCTTTCTGAGATCGCCACTCAGCTATGGGCCTATCTTCATCCGTAACAACCAGTTCTCGCTTGATTCCTATAAGAACGACATGACGACATCGGAAGCTATGCTGCTTGCATCGCAAGACCTGCCTGAGTGGATCTACATCTATCACCCCGGCCAGCGGCTGGGGAAAAACTCGATCCCTGCGGCAATCTTCAATCAGGGCAGGGCGCTTTACTTCGTAGGGAAGTAATTGCGTAATTGCATTTCACTTTATCACCCGTGTGCATCGGATTCGCCCTGTACGCTGGGTGTCCCTGACCGGCAGAAAGCGACACGTATCTGCCTGTGGCGACGGGCAGAAACCGGCCAGAAGAACGCGCTCAAAGCTACTAAAGAAACAGGGGCGAATCCCCCCCCTCTCATTGCATAGCTTTGAGCCCATTGATGTTGAAACTATTGCAATGCGAAATCTGACTCATTGTGTATCAGCCATTCTGCAAGCTAATCTGCAATCGAGCTTGCACGCTGGCGACAGGGTTTTCAAGGTTGTGCATTCCTCAATGGGTAAGCGCTCATGGCGCGCTTTAGGAATCTCATGGCCACCGACAAGACCATGTTATTCACCAAATACGGCGGTTAGAACACCATCTGGTGTCTATTTTAGTTAGGGCTAATACTGGTGGCATCTAAATCTCTTGAACATCTACTTAAGTCAAGCCTGCCTCTTGAGCAGCACGTGGCAGAGATAGCGCTAAAAGTTGGAATGCAACCGTGCGGAGAGTTTTCTTACTTACGGAATAACGAAAATGGATCAGGCGCAGAGTTTTCCATTGATGTATTGGCGAATGCGAGCTATAGCGCGGAGTCTAGCAGCCCGGGAATTGATTTAAATGTGTTGCTTGAGTGCAAATATGCTTCGGGAGCTGTTGAGTGGGTATTTTCTGCGATACCACAGCATGAACCCATAACCTACTCCAGCACATATGCATTCCACTGGCTTGGAACACATTTTTTGGAAAGTAAGAAAAAGCTAAACGAGCTTGAGCCAAAAGACTACTGCACAAGAGGGATTTCTCTTTCTCCAAGCTCTGCTGATCCCAAGCCCATTAGGCACGGGTTACAGCAATTACGCTATTCGGTGCTGCACCTTCTCGACAGGGTTACTACTATGTATGTCAACGACTATGAAGAACATCCTATTCCCGTTATTACCTCGATGCTGGTTACCAATGCGCCAATTCGGGTGATGAAACCAGGTCTGAGTCTGTCAGATATCGAGAAAGCCAATAGTCTTGACGAAATAACGCAGCGGAAAGAGATTGTTTGTGTCTACCAGCCTGCGGGTCCTGAGCTGCTGGAGGTCTGCGGATATATCGCCGAAAAAATATTTACCAAATATAAATCACTTAACCGGCCCTACATCACACAAGACTCTATATTCGAAAGCCTAGTTGATAGTGTTCAATCTATTTCAATAGTTTCACTCAATCGACTGGAAGCACATCTCGAAGGTATAGGTGACGCGCTTTCAAGTGCCACGACAATTAGTCACCGAGATTTTGCAGAGCAATACATGGCTCTCGGTGGTAAAAACTAGTATTGTTGCATCATTTGCATTGCGAGCTTTGGCCGACTAGGGTTTTATTCTTAACAAAACATTAGGAATGCTAGCTTTCAAAAAGCTCGCAATAATAACCAGCTCAATTATAGCTGGCTTCGATTACAAGGCGCCCAAAAGCAAATTTTTTTGGAAGCGTGCTAACATAATAATTAGGCCTAATTTGAGGTGCAGTGTGGAATTCAACAGAATTAAAGCAATCGATACTGAGTACAACGGGTTTCGATTTCGGTCGCGCCTCGAGGCCAGATGGGCTAAGTTTTTCGATACCATAGGGATTAGGTACGAATACGAACTTGAAGGGTATGAGATGGACGGCGGGATACGCTATCTTCCTGACTTCTACCTTCCAGAGTTCAAGCTTCATGTGGAAGTCAAGGCTGACTTAGAGCTCTTGAGTTTTAAAGAGCTTGAGAAGATCGATAGCTTTACCATGTGTGAAGAAAATAAGGTTCTATTGATATGCGGGACGCCTACAAATCAACGCATGTATGTGATGGACGGGACTTTTTGCATCGGAGAATGTCAGTATGAGTTCGATGGAGAAGAGGTATGGACTGAGCAGGGTTTGCTCCATACCTATAAGACCAATGCCTTACCGGAAAAAGAAGTCAGGTTCGGCAAAACGCTGGATGATCGCTCTCTTACCATTGTTTACCGGTCGCACTGGGAACTAAGAGACGTTGCTTATGCTCTTGGCGAAGCAAAGAAAGCTAGATTTGAGTTTGGCGCGTGAGGCCTTACAGTTCACTCAAGCCGAAGCCATTTCGCAGCTCGGCTCGACTCAAGTAATATTGTGCGTTTTTGGCCATTTTCTATCTTCCACGAAGGGCAACTATTAGCCGATTTCTGTCGGTCACAAGCATCGAATGAACTGGTCAAATCCGACGCAAAAAGGCTAGCCAAGCCGAATGGGCGGTCACGTGAGTGCAGTTACACAGTAATTTTGCTGGGCTGTGCCGTGGGTTTTTCGCAAACCTACGGCGATTTTTGAGTATGCCTAGGCTGATACGGGCTGATGACGCCTTTATCAGCCTTTTCTCTTGATATATAACACCCAAAATGCAACAGTTTTAGGACAACACCCTAACTGATACAGGTTGCACCATGTTCATTCGCACCTACCTTCGAGCATCCACCGACGAGCAAGACGCCGGCCGTGCCCGCGCCTCTTTGGAGAAATTCGCCAGCGACCAGAACAAGGTCATCGCGTGCGAGTACCTGGAGAACGCCAGCGGCGCCGCCTCGGATCGGCCGGAGCTGTTGCGCCTGCTTAAGGATGCCCGCAAGGGTGACGTGCTGCTGGTCGAATCCATCGACCGCCTCTCCCGCTTGCCCGCTGATGATTGGGCCAAGCTTAAAGCCGCCATAGACGCGAAGGGGCTGCGCATCGTTGCCCTGGACCTGCCCACCAGCCACCAGGGTATGCGCGACACTAGGGGCGACGAATTCACTGATCGGATGCTGGCCGCGATCAATTCGATGCTGGTGGAGATGATGGCGGCAATTGCCAGGAAGGACTACGAACAGCGGCGTGAGAGGCAGGCCCAAGGCATTCAGAAGGCCAAGGCGGCCGGCAAGTACCAAGGCCGCCCAGTGGACGAAGAGCTGCACAAGCGGGTCAAGGAGCTGTTAGGAGCCGGCCTGGGTATCCGGGCCACGGCCAGGCACGCTAACTGCTCGACCACGACCGTGCTGCGCATTCGGGATTTGGTTTGATTACCAATTATTGAATGGGATATTCGAAGACGTCACTATGTCGGTGTCATACCCATACTGCTTAACTAGGAGTTCTGCAGCTTTTACGGCCCGAGACTGGTTGGGATTCGGCCCCACGATCACTCGCTTGAGTACATGAGGCTTAGCTTTGAGCATATCCATCGAAATGTACGGTATGACATATGAGGGCCCCGGGCGAAAGCAGACCGCCTGGGCAGGCCGGTTCGCGATAATCCGCCACTCCGCCTCCTCATAAAATCCCTCATTCTTGAACAAAGGCGCAAGCTCCGATAGCGACTCGCAAATCCCATCCATAACCCGGTCGGCCTCAGGTTTAAGGTCGCCATCCAATCGCTTCTTGAGCTCGAACATGCAGTCGAGTTTTTCTTCAATAGGAAGCGAAAAAAACTCCTCAACCGTGTGCGGCACCGCCGGAAAGAATTCCTTAGCGTAAGAAATTATGGTCGACACCGCACTAAGCTGTTCTTCATGCTTGTAGAGGCATTTCTCTAGCCTGATGCCCTGCTCCTTGCAGTATTCGGCCATCAGCACTTGGTCAAAACCGATGCAATAACCGCTACCCCCAGGGCAGTACCCCCGCCACTGGCTGAGCAAATCAGGCTTCTCACTGAAAGACGAAACATAAAGGTTGTCTCCACCAAGTTTTTCTAGGTGGTCACGGAGCAAGAAGCCGAAAGACTCCCAGTAGTCGTCATGGTAGGAATGATTTGCCATAGCCCGAGCGAAAGACAGCCCATGAACGAATTCAGTCTGGTCGTTCAGGAAGTGGGTATTGGTTGCCCAAACAGCCTTGCTGTCGAGGATTCCAAGCAATCCTTGCTGGCTGGTGTAGTGATAGAGAATGCTCAACTGCACCCATCCTGCACCCACAGAGTAAAATCCTGCTCCCTGCAGAGCGCCTAAGTTATTGATAAATATGGTGTCCCAGGGCAGGTTCGAACTGCCAACCTTCCCCTTAGGAAGGTCAGAGTTTACCAGTGCTGACGAAGGTCTGCCTGAAAAAGGCTGCATCAGTCAGCTGCTCGCCACTAGCCTGGGAGTTTGAGCGATCGCTCACCATGCAGGGGCAGTACCACCACAGCGCTTAAAGTTCGCGATCAAATGACCGAGTAGCGAAGCATTTTTACGTGCATTCGAGCAGCAATGGCATCCACACGAACTCTACCAAGGCGGTATTCCGGTCGCCTGGATTTCATAGACTTTTTAATGCCCCAGGCAACGGCGCAGTGCTCGAATCATTTTGGCGCGCATGAAAACAGTTGTGACTGACACCGCAAGCGCTATACCGCCCGCCAGTTCGCCGAAACGGACGAACGCAACGATGTTCACCAGGGCGAGAATCATAAGGCCGTAGAACTCGGCATTGGCCTTGCCGGCAGCCAGAGCCTGATGTTCGGTGAGCATCCACTTCGGAGATAGGCAGAAGGGGCATACGGACGACTCAGGGTCACGGCCGGCCACGGGTACTCCGCTGATGTAGAACGGCGCGCTGGTGATTACCTTTGGAACCATCATCTTCTTGCAGCACTGGCATTCAACTTTGCTCATGGCGTGAACCTGCTGGACTTGGCACATGCATGAACATTATCCGAGCGCTGGTGAGTCCCAAGCCCCCCAGGCGGGCCAACAGGTGCCTGCAAACTCAGTGGGTGTGATTTTTTTTATCGAGATGATCCGCGACCTTGTAGCCAATCAGCGTCGCCAATCCCAACGTGCCGATTACGCCAATGACCGCGTAAACCAGTAGCTCAATCGCGTCCATGTCTTGCTCCTTCTGGGCTGAAAATTTGCTCAGAATCCAGCTTCTCACCTGCCGTCCCAATCCCAAGAATTTCGTCCTCCTGAAATCCCTTTCCGTCGGCACTTGGCTGATTGAATTCCAGAGCAACCGACGCACCGCTTATATCCGCTGTGCAACACGTGTTCAAGAAACATGCTCACGCCACCTCTCTTACTTATGGGAGTCTGACGGTTCACCTCACATAGAGAGAATCTGTGGATTTTTGCCGAAGGGGTGTCGTGAAGGGGTGTTGTGCTGTTACCCAGGTAAGGGGTGTCGTGAAGAGGTGTCGTCGCTGCAGTGCTACGATTTCAGGGCTTCCGCCCTTTGCAATGTGCCATGTGGCAGCAGTAATTCGACAACGGATGACAACTGAGCATCAGGACGGGATACGTCAGGCGTGCACTGCGACAACAAATGGGCGACAAATGACGACCTACTAGCTGAGCGAGAGGGCGTGTTTAATGAATGCGCAACAGATGACGACTGTGGGCTGGATCCGTGATCGTTGCATAGTTCGATAGGCAGAAACCGTCCATAAGCAGCTCTAGACCGACAGCTAACGGCCATTAGGCCGCAGTCGCCCCATAGCCGCCCCTCACGAACGGCAGAATCCAGCCAAAAGTGGCCGTTGTGTATCTACGAAACAGGGGCGATTCACTGCTCAGGGGCAAGGCTGTCGTCGTCATCTCTTGTGCATCCTTTGCACGTCATGTTTTTCTTCATCTGACATGTCGTCATCTGTCGCCCATCTGATGCGGGACAGGGTCACAGCGTGGGCCTACCACCTCCTTTCGGTAGATTTCCGGCGATAAAACCGTCTGAAATCGAATTCCGAGTGCTCAGCGATCGGTCACCATTATTGCTCTTACAGCGAAGAGAACCGTGGTTATGAGCAAAGACGCGCAAACGATAGTCAGCCTGCTGGATCAGCAGTATGAGCGGTTGCTCGCGGACGCGAGATGCCTGGTAGCAAGCTATGTGGATGCGTCCATGAGGCTGTACAAAAAAACTGGGGTGAAATCTGTTGTGGCTGCCGTATCAATCAAGCAGGCGAGCCCGAATGCGTACTCGATCTACTGGTGCAAACTGGTGCCACTGCAAGGACAAAAAAACAAGTTCGCACCCTTAACTATTCCCAAGGGCAATGGCAAACACAAATATCCAGCTTCCTCGTTCGAGTTTGTTAAATTCCCGTACCGCCGCCTCGTTTTGCAGGTTGAGGAGCGTCTTGCTGAGATTCGCAGTATTGCCAGTGAGAATCGTCAGTTGCGTCGGACGTTGGTCGCTTATGAGAAAAAGCGGTCTAGATATCAAGCGCTCCATTATGGCGACCTCTACTCGGAGGAGTAGAGGTTGAGTGCAACATAAGCAGTGTCGAACGGATATGATCCGACTGCAATGCCAGAAAGCCCCGTGCAGCTTGGTCTGACCGGGCTTTCCAGTATCAGCAGTGAACTCCGGCGAGATAGGCCTCTGCGTTTGCTCAGGGAAGACGTCGGGTGCGGGTTATAAGCAGTGTAGGGTACAAAATCTGCTCGCTGTCAGCCAGCAGGCCCGTGCAGGCGGGGTTCGCAGGCTGTATTTTCTATTAGCAGTGACGCTTAGACCGAGTCAGTCGGCCAGCTGTGATCTGTATTAGTAGTGAAAGGCTTCACTTTCATAAAATAATCTTTGGTAGGTGTCGGCCTAGCTGGTACCCGTGTCGCGTAGCGGGTGGTGACGGTGACGCGCTACCCCTCACTTCCTCGTTGCTGTTCGAATGCAATGCGGTTCATTACGCAAATGGGGATGGGGTAGCCCTGGATGTGGGTTGTGAGGGTTTCGTTGCCTGCGATCACCATGATGCAGGATAGGCCTCTGCGGAAGCGCATTCCTCGTCCCGAGTAATTGCGCGGGATGATTTCCCATGATTCGTCGTCGTAGTAACAACCAACGATTTCTGACCAGTGCGATTGGATGCCCGCGCCCATGATACCTACTGGGGTCAGGCAGAAAATTTCTACCTGGATTTCCTGCCCAAGAGGTACAGCGTAAACCCGACCGTTTGGTGCAATAGGTGGGAAGTACTGCCCGTTACCGAGGTGACGAAATTCCATGGTGGTGCTCCGGGTAGATGAGGTCGCTAGACACTCTCCGGTGGCTTTCGGAAAACCCAAGAACAGATGTTGCCTGCGAGGCGGCGCACGAGTTTTAGCTTACTGGTCGAGCTAGCTCGCCACATGGCGGGCGTGCATGTCGCTGATCTAAACGCTTCGGCGCTCCGGTCACTTTCGCTATGGTGCGGAAATTGACAGCCCCTACGAAGTCATCCCATGACCTGATAGGCTTGTGAAAATACTGCGTATCGGAGCGGTAGGGTGCCTTGCCGATGGATTTGGGTAAGCGCCCGCTGCCTAGGGGCAGCGGGCAGTTTGTTGCAGATATCTGGTCGTTCCGCTGAAGGCTCAATTGTCGCCGTGCTTCTTGTCCAGATACGTTGCGACCATATAGCCAATTACACCTGCGATAGTCAGCGCACTGACGACGGCAAGCACGGCATATACAAGAAACTCAAAACGATCCATGCCCTGACTCCTTTGATTCGAGATCTGCCAAGGTTAAGGGCGCCTGGTCTAATCCCAAATCTGCGGTGTGAACGCTTAGCTACTGGTGCCGGCGGCTTCCTTCCGCAGGTTGGCTCGGCCAACATACGCATCAGTTTCCCAGATGCGCAAATTCCCGAGCTCGTAGGCAATGTGATTTCGCGCCTCTAGATCCTCGACATTGGGAGCGCTCCCTCCAAGAATCGGGGCTTCATGACCGGACCACTGCTCGTAAAGCTCACATGCGAAGGCTGATCGGCAATCACAGAAGCTCAGCCCATGAGCAAGTAAAATCTCCTCAGCAGCAGGAAATCTGTTTTGCTTCCAGAGCCGCCATGTCTGCTTTGATTGTGGATAGCGATGAACATCTTGGACGGCGGATGCAGTCTCCAAAACGGCGATCTGTTTGGACGTCGAGATGTTAATTGTCCTGCCCGTATATGGCCCTTTTTTACCGCTTTCCAGAGAAATACATTCGCCCCCCTTGGCTGCTTCTAGAGCCGCTTGTGCGTCGAAGAAAACGGCTTCACGTAGTGAGATGCCGAGGTGCCGCACTAACATCAACACCGCCGCCAGGTGCTCTGATAGGCGAGTCTGAACATCTTCCACTGCTGCTTCGAACTTCGCTTGATCAAGGCTGTGTGGGGCGGTAATCCGGGCATGCTTAAGAGAGCCAATATCAGGCATCACGACTTTCCATTCAGCACTGGTCGCGAGTGTCATAACTGAACTCACGGTCTCAAGAAGGCCCACCGCGGTCTGCACCGAAAGATTCCCGTGGTACACCTGCGTACAGAGCTCTTCGCCGTATTGCCGTACCAGTTTTTTACTGACGAGCTCAAGGATATCCACCTCATGAGACTCCTTGGCGTAAATACTAAACTGTGACCACTGCTGGTCGTGGACCATGGCCTCGTGTTGGCTGAGGCGGCCGCGCCGGACTGCCTCCCAGAGGATCGTCGAACCGGCCTTGCTCAAGTCCCGATCAAAATGTAGATGGAAGCTCTGCTTCATGGTCACTCCTCCATTCAGCTCAGGTGCTGAGCTGCTGAAGGAAATGTTGAGCGAGAAAAAATATCCTGGGGTTCGTTTTCGGTCGCTTTTAGCGCCTGAAATTGACGAGCGCGTCCGTACCGTAAACGGTCGTTCATGGCGCACCTATTTCAGATGATTTTTTGGGCTTGGGATTTACCGCTTTCCTGTCACTTTTCCCGTACCGAAATCAGCGTGAGAAAAACGTATGGGAAAACGGATTGGGTACGCCCGAGCTTCGACTGATGATCAGAATCTCGACCTGCAGCGAGATGCACTTGCCCTAGCTGGGTGCTCCGTGGATTACGAAGAGACCATGAGCGGCAAGTCAGTGGATAGGCCGGAGCTGGGGAATAGTCTTAAGGCTTTGCGCAGCGGGGATACTTTGGTCGTATGGCGACTGGATCGTCTGGGCCGCTCTCTGCCTGACCTGGTTGGAATCGTGAGTCGCTTGGAACAGCAAGGGGTTGGACTCGAGTCAATTAACTAGCGTATCGAAACCACTAGCGCTGCCGGCAAGCTGATCTTTCACGTGTTCGCTGCCCTCGCTGAGTTCGAGCGCAACTTGATTCGAGAGCGAACACGTGCAGGGCTGGTGGCTGCTCGCGCTCGAGGACGTAAAGGTGGTCGTAAACCAGTGTTGGAAGAGGCTCAAGTCCGCGAAATAAAGGCTTTACTCAAAGATCCACAGATTCAGGTTAGCGCTGTAGCCAAGCGATACGGGGTATCGAGAACAACACTGTATCGGTACGTCGGTAAGACCGGTCCGAGATAATTTGCGCCTGGCAGCACACGAAATTTCGACCAAGGGATTATGAGTTGCCTAGAAACGCTGCAAGCCTAGTGAAATCGTACCTAGCTTAGCTTAGCTACAGTGAGCTGAAAGTGGAGTCGTAGATGGGTTTAAGTGTAATTGAGTGAAATCCATAAAGGCTGGGTACTGTATCGTCAATGTATTGTCTTTGTACCGCGAAACGGTCAGGTTCTAGCCGCCGCATGCTGTGACTAACAGGCAGGTGTGGTCACGTGCCTGTAGCCAATACTTAGCCCAGAAATGGGTCATGAAATCGATATGCCCGCCCACGTTCATTGATCGGAGCTAGAAGCGCCAATGCCGCGTGGTCGCTCATGCCTTGATTACGCAGTGCGCCGTATAGCTGGTAAAACTCACCGTTCAAATCACCTGCGAAAACACCGGGGTCGTCCGAGCCGAGAGAAATCATAATTTCTGGGTCTCCTTCTTGCACAAAGCCCGGTGCCCGCATCCAGCGCAGGGAGTGATGCTCGCTAAAGCTGTTGTACTGACTAATGCGCACATTGCTTGATGGCAGTGTTTCGATGATCACATTGCGACTAGCGACCTCACGCATCAATGCCTGTTGGATATGCAGATAGGTGGCTTCATCGAAGTAGGCTGCGTCAACGCTCTGTAGTGCTTCACTACGCTCCCACACTTCTCGGTTGCTGAGCCATTCCCACAGAAGCTTTAAATGTTGAGGGCTGCTGCTTTTCGCGTTCAAAACCCTTTGTGCTTCACTCTGCCAGAGGTCACTCAGCGGAGCTATGTCTGCTGACCAGTCCGTTTCTAGAGCAGCCTGCATAAAGCGGGCATTTAGATGTCTTAGCCCCATAGCAGCTTCAAGCGAGTTACAGCTGATATCGCTGCGGAAAATCTCGCCTGCGCATTTGGCCAAATCGTTTGCCACTCGTGCGGTTGTGGCAGCTGCGCTGGGTACGGTACGCAGCAGGCGCCAAGCGGCTAGCAAGTCCAGCATCCACTCGCCTTTCTTGACAACTAACTGACCTGGCATACGTTCCATCCACAACCTGGGAGAGATGCCCATGGCAGTACCGTGGCCGATGCGGTCGCCGTCACGAAGGTCGAGAAGCTCTAGTGCATCACCTATGGTGCGTAGCCCACTCAAAAGGTGCGCAAAGTCCTCACCAGCATGGTAAGTGCGGTGAGTTAGGCCTGCTAGCTTGCATACGCGATAGCAACTGGCAAATATCTCTGGAGGAGCGTGCAGTTCATTTGCTGCAGCGTCTATTCCTCGGACCCAAGTTCGTAGGCGGGGCCAACGTGCGAGGCACTCGAGCAACACATTAGCTGTAAGCTCCAGTTCCTTGCGTTGCTTATAAAAGCGATATGGACCGGCCTTTCGGTTGGGTGCCCAAGGCTTTTTGATGAAATGCACGACCAGCGCTAGGCGGTGATGCGAGCGATCAAGGGGCGAAGTTTTACGATAATATTCTTCCAGCTTTTCCAGTAGCTCACCAAGCTTGCGAGGCACCGGATTTACGCCAAGACCCTGTGGGTCTTGATTGTGCAAGTAACGCCAGTAGCCGCCTAGAACAGCTTTGAGCAATTGGTAATTTTTGCGCACAGTGTCTTTAGGGGAGAATCGTCCTTCCAGATAGGTAGTACGGCTCGAATTTGTCGCTTTGCCATGCATTGCCCAAAAGCGCGGCAGATAGTCTTCTTCGGCGGGATCCCGCAGCTTGTTGTACGTAAATTTCTGAAACTGATCGAAGCCAAATTGCTCCTCGCTTTGTACCAAGAGGCGGTAATACTTATTCTGAAGCATTAGATAAGTATGGAACATGCGCTCAAGTGCTACACTTGGACGGCTCTTGAGCCTGCGTAAAAGCTCTTGCATCCAATACAACTCGTCCGCCGTGCAACTTTGAGCCGAAATCTCCAAGCGAACCTGCGCAGGGGGCGGGATTTCCTTCTGCAGGCTCTCGTCGTCCATCAACTCGAAGAGATCATGAGGCAATGGGGTTTCTGCGTTGAGTGTGTTGGTCGCTGCCGCAACTAGCCACTTTCTCAAGCGGCCTGCCGCCACTAGTTGACGGTGCAATTCAACAGGTGAGAAGTCCGGGTCGATGGATCGCGCCAACTCGCGCACCGCTGCGGCGTCGGCCGCGCTGGGTGTGTACCATTTTACGCTGAAGTCCTTTGTTTCTTGCTTGGGCGTGCGAAGGGCGCGTAGCCAGCAGTTCTCCGCATGGGTGCTGCCATTGAGATGCAGGTGCGTCTCGTGTAGCCCTTCACGTCCTAGGTAATCTTCTACCAAGGGGTCGTACGGGCTGACAACAGGCAAATTCTTGCTAGCCCAACTTTGCGGAGGTTCCCAAGGCCACTGCTTATGCGTCTCGGTTGCGAGCCACGCGCGGGGCTGCACCGAGACCTGTGCCGTGGCCAGCAAGGGGAGGCCCGACATACGACTTACGACGCTTTGCTGCCAAGCACCAAATTTCTGCTGTTTTACATGTAAGTTACCGTGCCGGCTCTCTAAAAACTCATCGGCCATGGCTTCCAATGCACTTATCAGCCGGCCCGTGATGCCTCTGTTCGCAGATTGCTGCTCCAGCAGCTGCCAGCTATGTCCAAACACGTGATCCGGCAGGCGAGCTGACCAAGGCAGATACCCTAGGTAGACCGCCTCACGTAGGTCACTTAAGTTCAGGGGCTGGTGAAACGGCGTACGCCGTACCAACGCAAGTACTTTGTAACTGGAGAGAAGCGTCATGCCGATCTGAGCAAGAACTGAGGCAGGCTGTTCGCGTATTTCTTTGTTCAAGATGTTACTTGCTCCTCATCAGCGCTGTCTTGAGGGAGGCCATCGACAGGTAAATTTTTCCATTTCGTACCGGCAATATATGTTTTATTGATCTTTTTCCATGTGGTGATAGAACACAGCAAATTTTTAGCTGCAGATGCTGAGTCTCCAGAGTCGGAGGCACTTGATTCATCGTGTGCACCCAATGAGGCAGGGTGGCAGGAAAGAAGATCGTCGACTAACTCCTTCGATTTAACGTTTGGCTGCAACAGTCCTAAGAGCAAAGGGCAGGTTGCTATGAGGTAGGTGAGGGGGAGCTTTTGGTGGGAGTCCCTGATGTCCTTGAACTTCTCAATAAAGGCTTTGGCCGACGTCAGTGGGTTAGTACGATCTAACGAAGAATTACTCTCAGTGGAGCTCGCGCTGCTACTTAAATGGTAATCTCGCTCCTCAATATAAACAGCATTGATAACGCACAGCGCAAAAAGCTCCATCAGACTGGCCGTCCCCGTTGACATCGAGGAGACCCTTGGTCTGTTGGCGTCACACACTTTCTCTAGGCTGAAATACAGACGGGTCCAGATCTTGCCAATCAATACGGCCGATGGGTTCAACTGTTTACGAATTCCCAGGGTAGCGGCAAGCCAATGTTTGATTGCTGCTTCAAGCATGGTGAGCTTTCCTGCGTACTCCGAGGCATCTTGCTCGAGCTCTTCCTCATCTGCCGCGTCGGCTTCCCATTGTGGTCGGGAAACGCTTAGCGGAGGGAACGGTTTGGGTAGTACGCTTAGGACGGGGTATTGGCCATCTTTCGGTTGAAGTGAGAGCAACCTGGCTATGAGGCCAAGGATGTTGTAGATCGAGGCATAGGTCCTGGTTGATGTTCCCGATACGTCCACAAGACTCAATGCGAAAGCCGGCAATTCAGCGCATTCTCTGATGACGCTAAGAGCTGCCTTATAGCTCGATTCACTCTCAAGAGGGGCATGGTCAGGCTTGCCCTTGTTGAGTCCAATTATGCCGGAGTAGACCAGGGGGTTCTTCGGGTTAGCTCCATGAGGTGCGGAGAATATTGCTACGGCATGGCGGGCCCAATTGAGGGCGTCTTCTTTGCGACCGATGCCCATATATTGTTCGAACTGTAAGCGAAGAGTCTGACGAGCTTCTTCGGTCTGAAGATCTTTACCCTTGCGCCGCAACACCTGTCCGAACAGTGCCACGCTGCCAGGGGCGGCGAGCATGTAGTCGATTAGTGCTGCCGGGTTCTCCGCGCATAGGCGGGTTACATCCGCTGAAAGCGCGGCGAAGCTGTTCTTGAGATCGGCGTCACTTGGTTGGGGACGGAGGTACACGGCCGTGTCGAAGTCGCCGTCGCGAATTGCCAAGTCAAATACAGCCTTGGTAAGTGCAGGTAATTCGTGAGCGGCTATGGCGTCAACATCCACACCAAACTTATACAAGCTGCCCAAGGCCAATGCGCGTAAGCTCTCGCTGAGGGATTCGGACAGTTCTAGGTTCCATGCGTCGGGCTGGTCATTCGCGCCTTCTGGTGTGAGATAGGGCGCGCATCGAGACAGAACCTGAAGCACCGAACGCAATGGCTGCTTAAGTAGGAATTCTCGATAGAGCTCAAGATCACGTGGGTTTTTGATCCGCAGGCCGCGCCGGATTAAAGTTCTGACTAATTCATTGGGGGTTAGCTGCTTATCCCATTTGGAGTGGGCCAACCGGAACCGGTCCTCATCGTGTTGAAGAAGACTCCACAGTGGTCGCAATTGCAAGCGACGATGCATTGGGAAAAGCTTGAGTAGATATTGGTCTTCTAGGTGATCGACCATTTTATGGCGCTGGTCCGCTCGCTCTTTCGCCTGACCATGTTTGGCATCGCCCAAACTGTCGTAAAAGTGATCCCTCACCATAAGTGAGTACAGCTCAATGTCGCCGGTTACCAAGACCACAAGGCGTGGAGTATCAAGGTATTTGCGGATACATTCGAGCAGGCTGCGCGCGTGTTGTGCATGGGTATCGGCGTCGTCAAAGGCAAGCACGAGCGCCTGAACGCCAAGCGCCTGGCAGGCCAGATCGAGTAGCGCGTGAAGGTTTTTGCGCAAATCTGCGCTGTGCCCTGCGCGCTCCAAGCCCCACTCAAAAAACAGTTCCGGGTCTAGGTCCTGAAGCTGGTCGTGGTTCGAGCTGAACAAGCTCAAGCCGCCAGCTAGTTTCTTGAACTGCTCACGGAAGCGCTCGATAAGGTTTTCCCTATCCAAGCCAGAGCCGAATCTAGCCTCGGTAATGCGGTTTTTGAGCTCTTTGAGGATGCTAAGCAGAATAATTTCACTGCGTTCAATCCGACTTGGATCGACATAAGCAAGAGGGCTGACGCTGGGCTCGGTCTTATCATTGCCCAGCGCATGAAAGGCACTTTGCAAAAAGGTGGATTTGCCTGCGCCGCGGGTGCCATCAATGAAGTAAACCAGCCCGCTACCATAGGGATAGTCATTTTCTACTAGGAAGGCGTTTTTTAATGGGTGGAGTTTTTTAATGCGCTCTAAGTCTGTCTTTATGAGCTTTTTGAGCGTGTTGTAGCTCCGCTGCTGAACAAGCTGGCTAACCTCAAGCTTTGCATTTGTGTCGCTGTGATTGAGGTCGATGATGATTTTAGTCGAGTTTTCGGCTTGTGCGCTCATGTACGTCCTAGGAAATGTATATGGCTACGAAATGGTGTATAGCGTCCGGTGTATTAATGGATCGCTGTTAAAAGCTCTGTATGGTTTTGCATTGGGGGACGGTTGAGCAGCCCCAGAATTGTTGGCTGAAATTGGCCCCTGTCTTCCGGGTGCGAATAACCAGGGCGCTGCTGCATTTCGGGCATTGCCGATTGGCAGTCGGATAACTGCGCCGTTTGAGGTTTTGCACATGCGCGCGGTGGGTGGCGAGGGTTGACGCGCGGTGGCCGGTTTGTAGGGCTTGCAGCATTGCGTCGTTTTCAGCCTCGCTGAATACCGGCGGCTTGAACGAATTGATATGGCGGATAAAGCCGATGAACTGGGTGACGTTAGTTGGCACCTCGGTTTTTAATGTGCTGCCACCGACAAAAGTGATGGCCGAGTGCAGGTGCTCGGTGCTAACGCCAAGAGTGGTTTCCAGGGCTTTCAGGTGCTTGTAGTTTTGCCGCAGCGGGTTCTGGAATTTGAAGGTGCGTTTGTAGAGCCTCTGCACCCACTGCGTCTGCTTTTCACCGCCAAAGATCCAGCCGCTCATGTTCTTCGTTTCCTGAACGACGACGCGGTAAGGCGAGAGGAAAACGTGGTCGATCTGCGTTGTGCCGTTTGGGGTGTTCAGGGTGACGTTGTGCAGGCGGTGGTGGATATGCTTATCCAGTTGCCAGCGGGCAAACAGTCGTACCAGAAATTCGCCAATATGACCCTTGGCCCATGCAGACTTGAGCGGGCCGATCAGCAGCATAAAAAGAATAATCCAGCCTAGCGTACCCCAGGTCTGAGCGATGACGGGTGTGAAATCCATTTCCTGACCTTCAACAATCCTGAGTTAACCGGATATTACCGAAAGTAAGCGTAAATTAACGAAAGTATTCAGTAGCGTTTATAGCTTGAGCGCGGTTTCCTTGTTGCCGAGTGCGGTCAAGAAGGTGGACGGGTACTCCGTCGCGTCATGCTCAAGAGTCAGGTCCGATACGGTGGACTCAATTTCTACTGCATTCATGGATTACCAATGTCCAGATCGCTGATGCGCGAAGCCGGCGATCATAGCCGCTAATTTTTTTGGTGATGGCTACATCTCGGCTGGCGCATACCGCTCTATCGGCGTGCGTCAGCGTCGGTTATTCAGCTCTGCTCAGCCGTATCGGTTTATGCCGGATGCCACTGGCATGTGACAGCCAAGCGCTCTGAGCCAGTGACCGGGAAATCAACCATTACACGATGCCGGAGATGATAAAGGAAAGCGCTTCTGTCATGCGAAAAAGCAGCAGATGGCAGGGCTAATAGGGCCAGTGAAATTCGTCGATTGGAGATTGCGGTAGCTGTCTGTAACCTCATACGGCTCCAGCGCTTTCATTCAGGAGGCTTGCGTCGCCCCAGAGCTGTTCTTTTTTATTTTATCTTTCTTTTTAGCGACTCAGCCTGAGCTGGATTCCGACGCGATGGAGCTCTAGGCGAGCTCCATCCGGATCGAACACAGCTCAGATTGATACGTGTCACTCTGAGCTGTGTATAACATTGCTACAGCGGTTGAGATTTCTGCGTAGCGTTTCTCGTATGCTGGCTGGTAGTCGATCCAGGTCAGTGTTCAATGAGCCTAAATCGATCTGTGAATTTCCTCTGGCCAGGTTGATTTGTATATTCAGGCGCTCGATGTTCAGTATTCGCGTACTTGCGAGATCGCCGGCGATCACTGCTTTTTTTAGCTCGGAAACGGTGTGTTGTGCACGACTTGGCACGTAGTCCCAGGTTGCTACGGTATGTGGGAGGCCGGCCTCAGTGACCTGAACCTTTTCGCGTAGGGTGTAGTGATTGGATCGGCCGGATTTTGTTTTCGTGATAAGGCCGGCCGTTTCGAGAACCCCCAGTGCTCGTTTGACCTGCGCTGGGCTGACGCCAGACTGTTCAGAAATCCGTTCGATGCCCGGATGCGCCATGCCGGAGTAGTAATTGGCGTGTGCCTTAATGACGGCATAAACCGTAAACGCGTGGGGTCCAATTCGGGCGACATCGCCCTGATCGATCATTGCCCTGAAAACATGGAACCACTGGGTCTGCGCGCGCAGTGGGGCTGATACGTTAGTCATTGTTATGCACCCCACGCATCTGTACGTGCGGCCGATTCAGGATCCAAGCAGATATTTCGGTGCTGAGCCAGCCAACCGATCTGCTTCCGCCCAGGTCATAAGGAGCAGGGAATTTCCCCGCTGCTATGTCGCGATAGATTGTGGATCTCTTTTTCCCGACCGCGAAATCAACCTCCGGAAGACGTAGGAAGCGCGGCTCATCTGAACCCAATGCAATAGTGTGTGTTGACATTTATCAATGCTCAGGCGGTGGCGTTGCGGCGATCCTCAGGTGCTGCAATACGCATATTTGTTGGGAGCGGCGCTCGGATTTTTCCTGCTGCAATGCAGGAGGCGTTAGCCAGGCCTTTATGTGACGGGCCGCCGAGTTTTCTTGCCGGCTCCAGCTGATGGATGACAGCTGGAGCTCAGTCGTTGGCGTAGGGAGAGGAGCCCCGCTGGTACGGAATAGAAGTCCGCACATTTTTAGCAGCGTTGCTGCAGACGCATAGGCGCGATAGGCCGTGCAAGATGATACAGATACCCCGATGAGGTAGCTGGGAAGTCCATTTGTTAACAGCAGATGGACTTCGAATTCTTAACGCCGTAACCGGGGCAGCGTGACGATCCCACGGAGTCCTATGAACGTCCCAGGGATGCCAGATTTTTTACCAAGCGAAGATCGGTATTGCAAGTCCAAGCTATGAGATCAGGCCTTGATGGCATCTAGGTAATCTGACCAGCGCTGCATCATGTCACGGCGCTAAGGCAGAAATGAGGTTCGGTCATATGCGCGGCCCAGTGGATTTTTTACCGCGTGAGCAAGCTGATGCTCCAAAAGATCCAGGCGAAACCCCAGTACCTCAGCGCCTATGGTTCTCGCGGTCGCACGAAAACCGTGCCCTGTCATTTTGTCGCCGCTGATGTCCATGCGGCGTAATGCGCTGAGGACGGCATTGTTGGACATCGGTCGCTCGCCTCCTCGGGCTAAGGGGAAGACATATCGATGTCTGCCGGTGAGTGGTTTCAGCTCGCGCAAAACGGCGATTGCTTGTTGGCTGAGGGGAACCAAATGGTCCGGGCGATCCTGTTCGGTTTCAGTAAGGCCCTTCATTTTGTTGCCAGGAATCAACCATTCGCCAGCGTCCAGATTGACCTCTGACCATTCCATGTGTCGAAGGTCTCCGGGCCGACAGAACAGCAACGGGGCCAGTTTTAACGCGCAACAAACAGGCAGCGTTCCGCTTTAGCTATCCAGTGCTTTGAGCAGTGCGCCGAGTTTTCAGGATCGGTCACGGCAGCAAAATGTTTCACCCGCTTGGCTGAAGTACAGCCCAATGGAGGGCGCTACTGGCGCTTGAAGTACCGCTTTCTGGGCAAAGAAAAAGCGGCTGACTCTTGGTGTTTACCCCGAGGTTGGCTTGCAAGAAGCACGGCGCAAACGTGTTGACGCTCGTGTCCAGCTCACCAGCGGCCAAGACCCTTCACTGCAAAGACGTATGGCCAAGGTGGTTAGCCAGCTCGATCACCTGCACACCTTTGAATCGGTTGCCGCGCAATGGCTCAGTATTCGCGAGTGCTCCTGGGATCCGGAGTACACCCGCACGGTACGCCAGCGCCTTGAGTTCAATGCCTACCCCTAGTTGGGAAAGCTCCCGATCAGCAGCATCAGTACTCCGATGCTGGTCGAAAATCTGCAGCGCATTATCAAGCTGTGGTAGAGAGACGGCCCGCCGTGTCGACCAGATCTACAAACAGATTTTCGAATTCGCCGAAGCTGCCGGCATCACTCCACCCAACCAGATTGGAAATCTCTCACGTACGCTCCCAGAGCTCTCGATTAATTTTGGGCTTACCGGCCGCTGCAGTGCTTACCATTACAAGGCTGCCTTCATCGAGATCTTGTTGCGAGAGATCGACTCGAATCGGGGTGCCATTGCGTATCAGGTGATCCATGCCGACAGCCCAAGCAATGCAATCGGACTCACCCTTGGCAGTGACCGGCGCGTGTACAACGCCTAGTACCGGCATGTTTCCCTGAAGCAAACCTACGGACACCGCCGAGCCCGAAAGTCCACGCAAGAAGTCGCTAGTGCCATCGTTCGGATCAACCACCCAGCACAGGCTGTTCCCCGTCAGCCCGCCGACCGCCAGGTCGAACGTACTCCTGAGCTAGGAACTGCCCTGCTTGTTCAACTGTAGAGATTACTAACGAAAGGATTTGCTGCACGTCCAGCTTTTTCAAGCTAGCTCCGAGCGCAGGGGGAGGGCACTTCTGAGTTCAGAAGGAGGTGCATCATCGTAGCATCGGGGTGATTCCAAGACCTGATGTTAGCATCATGAAAGCTAGCCAATCCTTAGCCGCATGCCGCCAATTCCACACACGTCCCCAACCTCTCTTTACAGTCTTACCGCTTTGGAGGAACTGGTGGCGGAGCAGCTGGTGGAGCTGCCGGGCGCTGACTTGTTGTTTGCTTGCTTATGCCGTCATTAACGTGAATCTTGCCGCCAGTTTGATTGGTCATGCTGATTACCGTTTGCTTGGTGGTGGTGGCGCCTTGGGAGGCGTAGCTGGACGCTGTGCAAATGGCTTAGATGGACTTGATTGTCCAGCGCTGGGCAGGCGTGGTTGGGGCGAAATGCCTCTTTCTTCGTACATGATCAGCCTCTTATTTTTTGGGAGCCTTTGGCGGCGCTGGTGGTGGTGCTTTAGGGCGGATATTGGTTGGTGCCGGAGGGCTGACGTTCATGCCATCGTTGGCAATCCGCTGCTCAAGTACATGCTGCCTAGGTTGGTTCTCGTTGCTCACTTTCGGTTACCTCTTCTAAGAATTCGATCAGGTATACGTCGCAGTTGGCGATGAGATAGCTCTCGATCCCAGGCGTCTCTATCCACTGATTGTTTTCGTCCATCCAGCACGGCTGGGTGATCAGGAAATGACCTTCCTTGGGATCGGTCGGCCATACGGCGGGATACCCGAACAGCCTGCGACCATCGAGCAAGGTCAACACGACTGTCATCCCTTCCCGCTTGCGAAATGCATAAATCCACTCTGGGTACGAGGAACGGGAGGTGAGGGTCAGCCATCTGGCGAACCTGTATAGGTAGTCATGATTCGACGCGAAGGCTAAAAGCAAGCCCAGCACCACCGCCAAGCCGATACCCCAGACACCCTCTACTTGGATCGTCCATTCACCCAACGTGAAGTAGTGCTCACCAACCCAGCTCAGGCCTACTTTGATGCCTGCGATCATCATGGTGATCAGGCCGGTGCCGATCAGTGCTTGAACGGTGCGTTCGAACTGGCCAGGTTTTTTCACATCTGCCAGCCAGTAGAAAATCATGGCGGTAAGGAAGCCTGGGATCAGCGTCTGAACCAGCGGGATTATTTTTGTGGCCAGGTCTTCCATTACGTACCTCTGAATAAGCCACCAACTGGTGGAATCCCGGAATTCCGCTCAATGACCAAGCAAGGGTGTTGGAGGGTTACTCACCCAAACACGTCCATGTGTGAGGAGTTACCTGATTGGTGATTAGAAGAAGAAAAATTGCTGACCGGAGAGCTGAGACCAGGTGCTCCGATTCAACGGTTTCAACGGCCTGAGTTGTCGCAACTGCTTAAGAGGCTTCAGTTGCTTCAACCTCTTAAGTGGAATCAGTCGAAGCATCGGCCGCGTTACGCCAAGTCTTGCACCATCGGTGAAAAAGGCGACATGGCCACTGTTGTCGCGTATGACTCCGTCAGTCATGAGTCCTAGGTGTTGTCCCTGGTAGGAATAAACGGAGCCATCATATAGGTAGGCTACGGGGCGGCCGCTGATTGTGAAGATGTGCTCACCATCATCGGTATACGCGATGGGGGCACCGGCTCGATCGTAGAAATTCAATGACATGAAAACTCTCCATCCGAGAGGAGGGCAGGGCACCGATGTGCCCTGAGCTCTGTTAAGCGATCAAAATCAATTGGCCGCTTTAGGGCGAATTACGATGCGAAACGGCTGGCCGTTGGCGCGACGTATCACCTTGCCGTTGCGAGTGCGGATGGTCATGCGGTAGATGACCTCGCCTTCGGCTTCGGGCTTATCGAACATTTCGAGCTGAGACATGGCTTGTCTCCTATCGAGGCGGCTCGAACACAGAACTCGCTACTCTTGCGTCAGCAGTCCACAAGGGCTACCATCGCAAAGTTTTCTGAACAAAAGCGCGAGAGATATCTGGAACCAGTTCAGATATCTTTTTCCTAAAGCCGGTCAAGGTGCGAACTTGATCGGCTTTTTCGTTTCTGGCTGATTGCCTCCATCCATGCCCCTTCCGATTCACGTCAGGTGCTGTAGATAAGGGTCTATCGACACCATGTGCAAAGCCTATCATCATCAATTTGATTAGGTCAAGCGATCATGTGCTACGATGCGACCCTATGAAACGACCGGCCATGCTCTTGGTCGGACAGCAAGACAGGTAAGACGGTGAAAAGGCAAGACGGAGTGGATATGAGTAAATTGAGCGAACACAGCCAGGCCCAGCGTGAGCGCCTGGTTTACATCGATTTTCGCCTGTATTTCACGGGTGTGGTCTCGCGTAATGATCTGATGGATCGATTCGGTTTGGGCGCTGCGGCTGCTACTCGAGATTTTGCTCAGTATCGTGAAATAGCTCCGGGCAATACTGAGCTCGACACTGTCAGCAAGCTATACGTGATCCGGGAAACATTTTCCCCGCTGGTAGCGCATCCGCCTGAGCGAGTGCTAACTGCACTAACGCAGGGATACGGGTACAGCCTAGATGGTGAGAAGCCGCTCATTCTCAACGAATCCGTTTCGCTGCTCAGCCAGCCTAAGGTGGAGATCCTTGCGCCGATCTCGCGCGCGATTAGCCTGAACCAGGTGGTGAAAATCAGCTATACGTCGGCCTCGGGTGAATCTGAGCGTGAAATCGTGCCCTTTGCCATTAGCTGTGATGGCCTGCGATGGCATGTCCGGGCTTACGATAGAAAGCGCGAAGATTTCGTGGACTTTGTTCTAGCCCGCGTCGGCGCTGCTCAGATTCAGCAGGGGCAAAAGCCCTTGGAGAAAGAGACTCTAAAGAATGATGACCAGTGGAATCGGATGCTGGATCTACCCCTAGTCCCGCACCCTGATAAAAACTGCGCTCAAATCATGATGCGGGACTACGATATGCCTGACGGCGTGCTTAGGCTGCGGGTGCGCGCCGCGATGGCTGGGTATGTGCTGCAGCAGTACCACGTGGACTGCTCGACCGATCACAGCATTGCCGACGAGGCCTATAGGCTCTGGTTGAGCGACCCCTTGGCTCTCTATGGCGTTAAAAGCGCCAAGCTTGCGCCGGGTTATAAAAGTCCCAACTGACAGTCAGGTCGGGCTGAACCATCCAAAGGAGAGGGGATGAGCATTTTGAGCCGGCTTTTCAATAGGCCCAAACCTGCCAGCGCCCTAGCGCACTCCAAAAATGTCGAGGCGCGACCCTCAGAGCCTCAGATTCACCGTGACGATCACTTCCTGAGGGTCGAGTACCTCGACTTCTTGGGTTTGTATCAACGTTCCAAGTCCAAACAGTGGGCGATCGGGTGGCGGGATTCAGATCCGGCCGCGGGGCGAGGTGGGCATAGGGAGTCAGGCTTTGGAGCCTACGTGCTTGCGGATCTGAGCAGCGGCACGGTTAGCTGCCACGGCAGTATGCCCAGGCCAAACAATGGCCACGTTTCTGACTCCGGGGTTTTCTGTTTGGAGGATTGGCACTTTGGCAGCTCTCTTTCGGGCACATTCACTGTCTTCGATCTTTCTGGCTCCGTACTCATCGCCAAGGAGCTCTCGGCCAATATCTTCACCAGCGGCATATCCAGGAGTGGGAAGTACGCTTTTTGCGCCACAGCCAACAGCCCCACCGATCACGGCAACAAGGTCTTCCTGTTTGACCTGGTTAAGCGGGTCGAGCTGTACTCCGTGCCCCCAAAGGCCGGATGGCCCGATAGCTATGAGGTGGATGAGAAAACGGGAGAGCTTGTTGCGCAGTTCAAGGATGTTGGGAGCTTCCGCTACGACATCGATGGCCGATTTTTGGATGCTGATCAGCTCGATGATGCCAATCTCACTTAGTCTCGTTATGACCGCATCATCCTCGCAGCTGAGATGCTTCTGGAGGATGTCGATATTACAGACGAGCGCGCCCTGGAAGTCCTCACCGCCATCCAGCGTGCTCGCTCGATGCAGACGAAAACTTAGCGTGGAAACCAACTGCCTTGAAAGTCCAAGGGCTTGCCCATGAACAGTTGCGCCAGTACGTAGAGGCCGTCCTAGTCTATGAGGAGGCGCTTACTTTGAACCCTAAGATTGGTGTGAAACGCAGGCTGGCATCAGCAAACAAGAAGATCAGTGCTGGCTAGCGGCTCAGGCTAGGAGAGAGCAGTCACCCGAGGGCGGCAATCTTTACAGGGATTGCCAGATTTGAGATCAGCATCCCCCACCATGGAGTCCGAAGCTGTTGGGCAGATCGTGCTCTCGCCTCAGTTTGGTTTAAGTTGGAATCTCTCCCAATGAGCGGACTGGCCGGGGAGGTAGACACCCTAGAAACGAATGAGAGGGGCTGGTGGGTATTTCGACCCCCCGTTTTGGTTCGCCATCGCTCGAAATGTGGGTCAACCTGATGACCTTTTAAGCGCCGATGGAGGCAAAGGTGAAAATCCTACGAGAGCTGTTCAGTTACACCCAAACCCAGCAAGCCAAGGTGCTCGGTGCCTGGGTGATCATTCCTGGCTGTCTAGCGATGGCAGGCAAGGAGATGTGGAATCTTGCGGTGGCCACCCAAGAGCTCATTCACGGCATGTCATTCTGGGAGTCCTTCCCGTATGTCGCTGCATGTGCCACGGTCTTCGCAATCACTGGTTGCTTCAAGGTGGTTGTCATCCAGTTGCGCCGTGAACACCCGCTCGCCAAGGCCGTTGGGTAGGTCAGGCGTTGCATTGCACTGTCATCGTCCGTAGCATTGCTAGTTGACTACGTAGACAGCAGAAAATTTGTCGGCGGTGCTGCGTAGGCCCTTTAGCTGTGGGTCATATGAAGGGAAATCGGAAGCGCTTGGGCTGTTCCGCTTCAGTGCGGGAGGCTTGCTTCTGAGGCCGTCCTTCCTCCGTAGTCACGAAATGCTGCGTACCTTGGCCTCCGTCGCGTGAAAAGCCGTGACGGGGGCCAAGTACTTTCTGCCTCCTTCCTGGCAAACCTTGATGATGGCCACTGCCTGGTAGCGTGTCTTTCCCACCAGCACCTTGCGCCCGCCGCTGAACATCACCACCTGCGCATGCTTGGGTTTGTTCAGGCCAACCTGGCTTTGGCTGCAATACGCGCTCGTTATGATCTCAAGCACCTCGTCAGGAGTGCACCCGTCTTTCATTTGCCGGGCGAGCAGTGGATGTCTGATCGCTTCCAGGTCAAATCGGATACCTCTGCAGTTTGGTTCCGGCCACTGCTGTTGGCGGCATATTTTCCGAATTCGATCGAACTGCTTCGCCGTCAGGAGGTAAGTGAACTCTGCGACGTGACCGGCTTGATCGAGGCGCAGGCCTGCTTGCTCTAGACGCGTCGCATGTTCTATTAGCACTCGGAACGCTTGAGCGACTATCACATCACCCTTCTGGCTATTGCCCATTGCTCAGTCCTCGCTGGCCGATTGCGGTGGCATGCGAGGCGTTATTGCGAGGCCTTTGCTGCAGCGCGCGTAGGTTTCTTCCGGCTTGTGGCTACTGCTTTTGCCTCGCGTTCAGCAATCATCTGTTTGGCGAAGGTGCGGGCTGTCTTGATGAGGCCGTCGAACGAGTAACTGTTACTGAGATTGCCGCCGCTGGTGGCGAAGCGCTTGGTACGCTCGATGTAACCCTTGCTCTCGAGTTCTGCGATGGCACGTTGCACCGTCCGCGGTTCAACCCCAATCTTGCGGGCCAGGGTTGCCTTGCTTGGGAACGGATCATTTCCTTTACGCCACCAGTAGCCGGCGAGGTGAAGGATGATCACCATATCGAGTGTTTTGAGGCCCAGCTCCTGAGAGTATTCGAACAAGACGTTGGGGATTGCCGTCCAGCCAGATGCCGTCAGGTCTTTGCCCCAGCGGTCAGCGATCGATTTGTCCTCGGCGGGCGGCTTTTTGCTTTTCTTAGATTTGGCAGGTGGGGTTGCGCTTGCTGCCGTGGTCTCGCTCGCAGCTGGCTCGTCCGAGGCTGCTTTTTTGCTGTCCTCTAGCTGCTCTGCGGTCGTGCCAGGGGCATTGATCCTGGAAGCGCTGGCTTTCGCATCAGCCTTCTTCGTGCTTGGAGTGGTTTTGGATGCAACAGGCTTTTTTCGAGCGCTGGCAGGCTGAGGGGTAGTGGCCATGATGGGCTCCGCAATGTCTGAGTCGGAGCCGATTATGGGTGCGTCAAAATCGGTGTGGCAATAGGGTGGGTGGCGACCAGGGTGTCTCCCCCGCACTGTTATGCTGCGTGTGGATTTCGCTGAATGTGCTCCACAGTTGATGTGGTTAATTGCTGGATATATTTCGTAGGACGTTGGAGTCTCCCGGGATGGGGGCTTGAGGATCTCCCCCCTGGGGTCATTCTCGTCCTCCTGGGGAGGCGTGAATGTCTTGGGTATGCGCAAAATATTTTTCATATTTTTGCGTTTAGACCCTATTTTTCTGACGATTAGAGGGCCTCATAAGCCCTTTCTTGAGAGTCGAGAATAGGCATGGAGGTTCTCGGCACGTGGGATATTGATCGCTTAAGGCTACTGAACACTCGGACGCCGGCGAGCAGGGCAGGTAGGGATTTTAGCGTGGCTTTCACGAGACCTCGCTTCCTGCGTCCTCCTGCGTCCTTATCGCTCAATTGACTTGCTGTTCTCTACTTGGCTCATTGAGTGCTGGCCCTCGGGCTTCGCCGGCTTGCTACGTGGGAGCGCAGAGTCACTGTGTGCCTGGGCAGCCTTGTCCTTGACTGCGGCTGTGAGAATGCCCGCTACATCTTCCCTGAGGCCCCGATCGGGCAGGTTGTCGCAACCTTTGATCTTCATGAATTCCTGAATGGCTTTGGCAACCTCCGGCTCCGTACGCGCAAGCAGTAGTTTCGTCTGGACAAACAAGCCCCATGCATATGCCCAGTCTGGGCTCGGTTTTGGCTTGCAGAGATGGGCTTGGACGCTGTCTAACGCAGCTTTGGGGTTCACTTCAAAAAAGGAATCTCTGCTTTCCAACCAACCGTCTGATTCAGCTCGGGACATGATTTTTATGGGTTCCCGAGTGGCGAAGCTCACCTTGTTCCCGTTGACCTCAAACAGAGAGGTGGCCGGGAAGGATGTGCCCAGGAACTCCACATGATCGAAGGAGACATTGAAGAATGATGCGAGGGAGAGGTCAGCATTAACAAACGCTGAATTTTTCACTGTCACGTTGTCCCAAAGCGTGCCTTTCAGCCTGGTTTGGGTGAAGTCGGTGGACACGAGGTCGATGTTCATGAATGTCGCCCCGTCTAGCGAGGCCATGTTGAAATTGGCGCCGTTCAGGACGGTTTCCACAAAGACTGTCCCGTAGAGCCGGGCGAATGAAAAATTAGCGCCTGCAAGATCCGCATGTTGCGCCCAGATCCGCGGGATGACCTGCAAGCTGATATCGAGGTAGCGTAGATTGCGTGACCGCAGATCCATGGCCACCTCACGGGTCATGAAGTATTCCTTTGGGTCGGCGTGGCCCGAGAATGCTGCAAGCCCCGCATCCGTCTTGGATGGCCCCTTCCACAGCTGCTCGCCTCTATCAATTTCAATATGAGGTACCCAGAAGACTGTGCCGCCATCTTGGTTGTCCAGCCAGTGCGTGTGGGTCTTCAGCCATAGCACTGGAGAGAGGTGCGTGGGTAGGAAGATCACATCAATGCACACCAGCAGCCAGAGCTCGAATACCCCCGTGGCTAAACCTCGAATCCGCTTCGTATTGGATTGGATGCGCGTGCTGAAACTGGCAGCGAGCAGTTCCCTAATGCGAATGCGTGTGGCATAGCAAGCGCAGTAGAGCGCCGCTACGTGTAGTACGAAGAGCAGCGGGCTCTGGTAGGCCGTGAAAGTGGTGAGGATGTAGAACAGAGTTGCCGGGCCCGCAGACAGTAGGCAAATCAGCATCGCCAGGTCGGTGCGACGACTGAGTTTTTCTGACGCATTTCTTGGGCGTGAGGACTTGAGCCCTGCAAACATCTTGGGGAGCCTTCTCAAGGTCACCAGATGCCCTACCAGCACGATTAGCGGGCTCAGGAAGTAAAACCCAACGACAGACACTGTGGCGCTCACCAGCGGCAGTTGAATGCCGTTATTTGGCATGAGCAGCATAGAGTCCTTGGTGGACGATACGCTGGCCAATACGTAGAGAATGAGAAGGGCGTAGGAGAGGAGGGACGACAGCTCAGTCTGGTTCGCTTCCTCCTTGAGTGACGCTTTGCGTGGGAATACCGCCCTGATGGGCTGCTTACGGTTCACGGACATGGCGACTGGTGCTTAGAAAGTTGAGGTCGACAGGGTAACGAATTGTCTTTCTATGAGACAGGTCAGGTAGGCGCAACATAAGCGTCAGCCCAGCCCAGCCCAGCTCAGCTTGGGTAAGTCTGCGGCCGCTCCCGGCCCCAAAGGGAGACGCTGCAGCATCCGACCCAGCGGTAGGCATAGGGGCTATCAAGCTCCTATGGCTCTTGAGCGTTAGATGTCCCATGCCAGTACCTGACCTACCTGTCCATCTTTGTGGATAGCGCACTGGCGGAGCGGCGTGGTAGTGCATAGAGGTCAGCCAGGGATAGAAGTGCCACCAAAAATAGTTGTCTGTGACTTTTGAGCTGTTTAACGTATCCGGGTGTCATTCACGAGAATCCCTATGGACGATCAAACCCACACAACGCCTGCAGGCGACTTGCCGGATTCTGATCCTGGGCAGCATGTGTCCATCATTGATGAGCTGAGATCCGAGTTCCGAAGGCTCGAGCGCGAAGAGGGTGGCTGTTTTGACCCGTCGCTTACAGACGCTGGGCGCCGTAAGAGGGCCCATGAAGTGATCGGCTACATCATCGACTTAACCCTAGGCTCCGGCAAAACCGCGCACTACAGAACAATCGTTACCGCCATTGAGCGTGCGCGATTGGTGTTGAACGCACTCGATGATATCAGCGCGGCTATCGGCTTAACTGCGGGCTTGCAGCGCCAAGCACGTATCTGGACGAGTGTTCTGACCTACAGCCTTGCCGTCCTGGCGAGACTTTATGCGCTTCTTGCCTACTCTCGGCATGCGGTCTTGAGTATCCCTTTGCATGCTGACGGCCCTGAGCTCAGCGGCTACAAGCACCGCCTTCGTTAACTCTCCCTTCGAAATTTTCATTTTTCCTTTTTCGAATGGGGAGCTTTGCTCGTGCCTACTAAAAAACGTCGTGCATATTCCAAGCGCCCACATAAGGGCCGAGAGAGAAAATCCGTATCACCTTCCAGCGAACAGCCTAAAAGCGCAGGTCGCGAAAGGCGGTGGGTTGCACGCCTGATTGACCTCCTGAAAATCGGTATTGGCTTGGCCAACCTTATCTTGGGGTTACTCAAGCACTGAGAGCGCCGCCACCGGCCGAACCAGGGCGGCCATTTAATGCAGGATATTAGGGATCAAGCCGCGGCAGGCCTGGAGCACACGTTGCTCTAGCCTGTGCCGGTACCAGCCCACCCAAAACGCCACTCTGGAATAGCTCGCATACTGCGAGCTATAAGGGCCAGTAGTCGATGTGTCAGACCTGGTTGCACGCTGCAAAGAGGTACTGAGGATTTTCTACCGGGGTTCGAGCGACGATGAGGTGGGGCGATTCATTATGTCGTTCACGGAAGCTCAAATCAGTTCCGCAATGGAAAAGCCGACCCTTGCAGCACATGGGATTCAGGTGGTTTTGCATTGGTGATTTGCGGAATCGTAACTCTCATATGTATCTGTTTTAAAAGGAAAATTTCATGGACTTGAAAACCGTCGATGGGCAACTATCCTAGAGTTCGAATCTCTACGCTTCCGCCACTAATTCTCATTAAAGCCCTGATTTTTCAGGGCTTTTTTGTATCTGGTCGGTTTCAGCCCATACCCTAGCCCATACTTTGGGCGCTGGCTTTCAGTGAGCTCGCCTGGAATTTTCTGCTCAGCGGTCCCGAACCTCTGAGCGCGCCAGCGATTTTTTCAGAGCAAATGTGCCCGCGAACATCAGGGCTATGGCTTCGTATGGGTTGAGAGGGGGGGCGAGTGTTCGAATCACTCCGTTCCGACCAAATAAGTCCAGAGAATCCAGGCACTTAGCGGTGACTAGATTTTTTATGAGTCAGTGTCTTTCTTCGTCCGTCTTTTTACCCCACCGAATGAGTGGCAGCAATCGCCATCCAGCGTGTAATGATCAGGCTGCCAGCACTGTGCGCCTCTCCGCATGCGGTTGATGGAGTGATCTATCACCAGCGGGTGGTCGGGCTCAACGTTTTACGGTAATTTGTGATGGCATGAAGCCACACTTATAGCAGGAAGCACCTCGACGACATGGGCCAACGCTCCGCGGCCGTTGCTGTTCCTGCGCATTCTTTTGTGACAGGAACGACCATGTCAGGCGGCGAAACCGAAAAAATAGCGAGGCTCGCGGAGCTCGTTTCCAACGACATCTTCAATTTTTTCCGCTGGAAAAAAGAGGGGCCTGCCAATCTCAACTTCGGCTGCGTGAAGAAGGAAACACACGCACCTTTGAAGAAGTCTGAGCACACGCACCCGACTGATGTGGTGTTCAAGTACGCAGACCCTTACCTGAACAAGGCCGTCTTCCTTCATACCGATTTGAAGAGCTACGCGGTTGGCTCCATTACGCTGGACTCGATCAAGAAGGCCTTGAAATCCCTAGGCAAGACCATCGACTGTGCCCGCGCCTCGCCGGAGTGGCAGACGCGCTATCACCTGAACAAGCGTGAAAAGTATGAAATTCGCGGCATGCTGTTCGTGTACAACCACGACGACGAGTACGACAAGGATTTCTACGATCACTTCAAGGACTACAAGGGCGAGAACCTGCACATCAAGGATTCTCAGCAGGTTCATATCGTCGAACCTTCACTGATCAATTACCTGAAGACCCTTCAGGTCGATGTGAACGCCCTCAGGGCGGCAGGGACATTTCCGAAGAATAACTACACCTTCTATTACCCCGACCTCGTCCTGCACAAGGCCAGTGGTGAGTACTGGGAGCGTGCGGCCACTGCAGAGCTCATCGCATCGCCCTACATGATCATCCACCACAAGGAGGTGATCTCGTACTGCGAGAAAGCCAAGGCACTGGCCGAGACGTATAGCGAAGGCTACCTGATCTATTATCGCCGCGATGGCAGTACCGAGATCGAGTTCAGATACCTTTTTGATGCCCTGTCCAGGTTTCAGATCCTCAACGCAAACAAGGACTTGAAGATACGGATCAGGGTTGCCAATCGCTACCATCACAGCAGCATCCTCAGCAACTTCAACGCTGCTATAAACAGCTACGTGACTGAGTGGGGCGAAGACGAGAATCGCAAGCGGAAACTGCAGGCGATCGAACTGGACATCGTGAATCACGCGATTCCGAACTATAAGCCCGAAGCGATCGGCTGGGAGCGTGATTGACATGAGAATGGGTAGCCTGTACTTCGCGTCCGACAAAGCGATCTTTGACGCGCTCACGCAGCGAAGCCTGACGAGCGCTGAGCTCCGGAAGGTCTTCCTCTCCAGAGGCATCGTGATCTCCAATGAGTCGGATAAAAAATTCCTGGCCAACCGGTTCAGTGCCCTGTTCCATGATTACTACGACTATCGGAACCTGTCGCTTCTGGTGGGTGGCCGTGACAGTCGTGAGAAAACCACGAATGTGGTCGTCACCACGGCGGTTACGAAAGAGCAGCTGACCGATGCGCTCACCTCCGTCAAGGAGTGGCTGATGGATGATCAGCATGAGCAAGCTGAAGTGGCGATCCATGGGGATCAGCTCAAGCTCACCGTCAAATACCAGAAACTGGATCTGAGCCAGGCCGAGTTCCGCCAAGTCGTTGAGAAGACGGCGGAGGTCATCGTTGAGAAGCAGGGCAGCGGCTGGAAAATCACTGGCCCCATGAACGACAAATTCAAGGACATCACCGATCAGCTGTATTCCCAGATCGAGATTGTCACTGACAAAGACGTGGCGACGCGAACCATCTCTCTGGAGGCGATCCCGGATGCCGATATCAGGACGAACTTCCTTCGCAGTTTGATTCGCAACCTCAAGGACATGGAGGTGGTGGATGTCGTCGACGTCTCCACGTTCAACCCAAAAGACCGTGAGGATGATGACTTGGATCTCAGTGACGAGGCCCTTGTAATCGAGGAATCGATCGAGGTTGAGTCTGGAGATGAAGGTGAGGAGGGGGAGGATGGCGACACCGAAGCCGAGCTGGCCAGGCCGCATACTGAAGCCAGTGTCCACAAGATCATCCGTATCGACAAGGCATCTCTGAAAGGCAAGGGGGTCTTGGAGTCCAAGCAACTGATGGAGCTTGAAGGCCACGGTTTTTACCTGTGGAAGATTCGGTGGACTGCTCGCGAGAAGCTTGTAGGGTCAGAGATCGTTCAGTTCGAGGCTCAGTTTGGTAACCAGGCCAAGTACTGCGATTTCTCCTACATCGTGAAAGGGGTCTACAACTACAACAACGGGAAATACGCCAAGAACCTGGTGCGCGCCGAGCCGTTGTTTGAGCAGAAGCTCAAGATCCGCTTGGAGGAAGCGGCGCAAAAGACACTGGATGATATCGAAAGGAGTTTGTTGACATGAAGTCAAAGCGGCTGAAACTATGGGTTCTGACCGCTCGCATTGACTTTCAGACCCTCGTGCATGGGCTTCGACAGCAGCCGTTCAACGACCAGAATCGGCTCGGTGTCGAGATTCTTGAGACCCTGGATGGCAAGGCAACCTTTCGGTATCACGAGCAGCGGGATATCACGCAGTCGTTCACGAACCCTCTAGGCGAAACGGTCGAATCGAGTTACTCCACATTCATCAGCTTCGACATGGTGTTCGAATCGCTAGGGGCGGATCGTTTTTCGATCTGCATGAGTTCGCCACCCAAGGATTTGAAGCCGTTCGTGGAGCTGATCCGTGCGGCAGCCGGGACGAACTTTGCGCTGGAGGTCGTGAAGCCAGATATCTCAATGGTCTATCAACAGCTCAAGGCTGACAAGCGCTTAACGAGGGTTATGGCCAAGCGCATCGTATCCGGAGCGGTTACGTTTGATATCGAAAGCAGCTATCGAGTGGATATCGCCTCTACCGGGAATGCGATGACGAAACTGCTGGAAATTACGGGTGGGCGCGCGGCGCCGATTGATAAGATCAAAATTGTCTACGTCTACAACTCAAGGCAAGTTCAAATTGAGCTGTCGCGTTCAGGTTCGGTCGCAGTGTCCTGGGATGATGAGGAGCACATGCACCTGTTGACAGCGCTCTTGATCCGGTAGATTGGCAATGGTATTGAGAGGTTGATTGGAATATTTCAGGGTTGATTTGGCCGGTTCGGTCCTTAGGGCGCTCATAAAACCTATTGCGGTCGAACATATCTCTGGCTGCCAGAGGCGACCTCTACCCCTCCGGCTGGGGGCGCCTGACTTGATGGAATGATGACCGGTATAACCGTGCTCGAGCGTACTGAGCGAAGTCAGGCTATTTATGGGATCTCGCCGGTACCGCTAGAAATACTTTGGCTTTCCGTCGAGGCAGCTTGTGCCTGATGCAGAACCCTGATAGGGCATAACTCACATATAACCGGGTAAGGAGCGGAAGGTGGGCCCGGTAAAAAACTGGGGCCAACACTCCCTGTTCAACACCATGCTTGTACACACGGAGGATCGTGTTGACCCGTACATGGAACAGGTGTGCTGGCGAAGGCAAAGGTGAAGCGGCCAGGACCGATAGGCCGCTATTACCCCAAGTCTACTAAATCATCCCCTAGCCTTTGCCGTCTCTCTCAAGCGCTTGTCCAGTGAGCCTCTCCACGTTGACAGTTTTTCAATGTCTTGCTCAAGCTCATCGGGCTCTGGCATAGGAAGTCTTCCAACCGGTGTTGCCGCGTCGTGTTCAAACTTTGAGCTTTTGGACATCCCGGACTCGACTTCCCGGTAATCGTCATCTGTCACGACTACAGATTTGAGGCGCTGCGTCGATACACCCTCGCCAAACCGTTGTACGGCACCGTTTAGCAACACCTCTTCTATACACCGTTCCCAAGCAAGACGAAGCCGGCCGTAGCACACCGACGTTAAACGTCGATGCTCGTCCTCCTCGCCAGCTTTCAGTGCTTGGCGTATTGCCATTAATTCCTGCCGCAGTCGCCCCAAACGATCCTTAGTTCCCAAGACGTCAAAAGGTAGGTCCTGCGAGTGAACACCATACCCCTGCGCAGTCCGGCGGATGTAGTTCTTGGTCAACGCACCACCCAGCTCCTCGAGCTTTTGCTCCAAAATGCAAAGGAAATAAATGTCGTGAGTGAACACTATGACCTGCCGGTTGAGCGACTCACGGGCCAAGCGTTCCGCCACTTCCCAGCGGCGGCGGTGATCCAGTGATGAAACTGGGTCGTCTAGCACAATCCCTCCACGGCCCTTGCCAAGCTTGATCTCGGCGAGGAAGGAGGCAATCGCGATTGCGCGTTGCTCCCCCTCACTGAGAATGGCAGAAGGAGTGCCCCCTCCGGGCAGTTGTAAAACTAGTTTAAATTGGGTTTTGCCCCCAGGAGACTCTGGTTTCATCACCACCTGAAGCTGGTGCACTTTGAGATGCTGGAGTTCTTGGTTCAGTGCGTCCGCTAACTCCTGGCTCGCCGTCGTCCGCGACAGGTCTGTCGACTTTCTGGATATGCCCCGTGTGTCCATGCTGTCAATGCATGCCTGAAGTTTGCCGCAGAGCTCATGCTTCGAAATTGCTTCGAGTACCGCAGCTTTGATTTCACCTAGGCGCAAGCGCGCATCCAGCTCCCGCTTCTCCGCCGTCATTTCCCCCCGCACTTTCTGGTCGGCAGTCGCTTCCAGCGCTTTGGCTTCATCCAGTAAGCCCTCGATAACGCGCGCCAAGCCCGGCTGCGGATCAGCCGGGAGCGCGGGGATCTGATCCCACTGAGCTTCAGCTGCTGCTGCCTGCATCACCGACTGCCGGCGACTGGTGAGGCACTCCTGCATGGACGAGCACGCCACAGAAAGCGCCGGATCTATCTCCGTCGTTTCTTCGACCAAACCATCGCGAAACATCATATCCAAAGAGGCCTTCTGAATTTCCCGGTAAGCCGTCGCGGCGGTTTCTCGGCTCTCCTTGGCGGTCTTCTCCGCTGCTTGCTGGATGAAGGTTTCGAATTGAATCAGTCGTGCAGCACCGTCCGGCCCAAGGCTGTTTTGACAGAGAGGGCAGTTTGCATCTGCCGGGAGGGCGGGAAATACATGTTCCGGGTGGCTCACCAAGGCATATAGCCGGGCTGCTTCAAACAGCGCCTTCCACTCATCACCGCCGGTACCCGCAAGTTGCCCAGGCGACTGTTTGAACTCAGTTGCAGCCAATTCTGCGGCGGCCTTTGCGCTGTTCGACTTATCAATGAGCTCCCTTAGTCGAGCGACCTTGTCATCATTGATCAGAGCCGCTGCTGCACCGATGCGGGCCTTCAATCCCGAGAGACGCAACGCCTTCTGGCGCAACGCCTGAGCCTTTTGCTTCGGATCTGCTTCGGCCAGGGTTTTAGTCAGCAGGGCTTGCCGATCAAGCTCCGCCTGGTTGAGGGTGGCCAAGAGTTCAATATCCCCGGGTCCGGTCTTGGCGGGGATGCCGGACAATGCTGCGGCCACAGCTGTCTGCTCTTTCGCAAGCATGCTGTACGCTGCGTCACTGGGCGCATTTGCTGCTTTCTCTTGCGTGGCCCGCTGTTTAAGTTTGCTGCAAGCGCCCGCCAACCCTTCCAGGATGTCTAGGCCGTAAGGGGCGTAGGCAAAATCGCCATGGTTATCGATATATGCGCGAGCGCAATGGGTGTCGAAAATGGCGATTTCCGAGAGCGGCTCAGGGGCAACTGAACCGTATTGCCAAGGAAGGTCTGTGGGCACGCCGTCGATGACTGCCGAAAAGACGGCTTGGGCTACACCGGTTTGTTTTGCATCTAGGTGCGCGTTCGGAAGTATAGGTTCACGTCTATCGCGAGCACGACAGGCATGCTTGAAGACCCTGGAGTAACCCGATTTACCCGCACCGTTTTCCCCGTAGATTACGGTCAGGCCGGTCAAAGCGATCGGTACGCCACCGCCATTTGCCAAGGCATTGACATGGTTCAGATCTTTGACTGCAACCAGCTGAACAACCCGAGCGGGGTCAGCCGGAGGTGCAATCTGAGCGTCCTCGAGCTTGCTCGGCTTTCGGCCATCGCGGTCCAGAATACCAACATCCGCCTTGGCTAGTGCGTAGAGGTCCTCCAAGTCCGCGGCACCGAGCGAGCGGTCTTGGTAGAGGCGTGCAATCGCATCTTGTTGCCAAGCAGGTAATCCTTTAGACCACTCATGAATTTCCTGAATAATAGACACCTGTCCTCCCTGGCGTATTTTCACGCACACCTGTTGGTTTTCAGTGATATTGCAATTTGCCCTCAACTATGTGTAGCAGGGAAAGGAGAACTTGGAAGTGCGGGGCGCAAAACCGGCCAGTAGCGAACAATTTGCTCGCCAGCTTGGCACTCGTTGTTGGGCGACTATGTCGCACAGCAAGTGCAGGTTTTGCGTGGTAAACCTCCGTCACCAACGAGCATTGACCGAAGCCCGGCTACAGTGCCTCTTGCTCGACCGTGAAGCCACAAGTCAGCTACGCTTCGCTCACTTCGTGCCAGCCAGCCTGTTCAGCAAAACGTGTCTTCCTCATCTTCTGGTTGCCAGTTCGGAGCAAAGCGGATGTGATCCTCAATCTCCTGGAGGAGTTCGCGCTGCACAAAACCATGGCTAGGTGGAAGCGGCGCATCGGGTCCAAAGCGGCGGCGGTACAAGTGGCAGAGTAGTGCCCAGAACTGATGCCTATTGGGTGAGGCCAGTGGACTGAAGAGCCGGTCTTGAGTTTTTTCGAATAGCTTTAACCCATCATCATCTAAACCGTGAACAGCCATGGTCGCAACTCCTCCATGTTCTCCACCGCAAGCTGGTACTCGGGTGGCAACTGCTTGGCAGGATCAGTGGCCGCCCATAGGCCTTGAATGAAATACGCCGCCAT
Source organism: Pseudomonas sp. ZL2 (assembly GCF_054788455.1). NCBI lineage: Bacteria > Pseudomonadati > Pseudomonadota > Gammaproteobacteria > Pseudomonadales > Pseudomonadaceae > Pseudomonas > Pseudomonas sp. ZL2. Next base: position 67,957 of record NZ_JBGOGX010000008.1, read on the forward strand.
CGCGGCGCGACAGCGCTCAACTCGAGCGGCGGTACTCGCGAAGTATTCGAAGCGAATCATGTCCTGCTGATCCTGATCCATTGCTGGATGAGCAATCAGGCGGATTTCGAGCAACGTGTGCCAGGCAAGATCTTCATCGGCCAACCGCGCACTGGGTGCGCTGAGCAGGGTGGGGGAATCGATTCGACCTAGGGCGAAATCGCGAAAATCTTGCCTGCTTGAACAGAAGGCACGGACATGCCAACGTCGGCCAGCACGTACGACGCTGTGGGGTGAAATCACGCGTGAGTGCGGTCGGGGATTGTTCATGGACCGGTAATTGATCTGCAGTTGCCTGCACAACTCAATGGACTCGGTGATTTGAGTAAAAATACGAGCCGTGGGTACTGAAAGATCGGGAAAAGCGTTCCACAGCGTTCGCTTGTTGGGCGCTTCGCCTTTCGCGTGAGGGATGCCTACAAGCGACAGATATTGGCTTAGTGTCGCCGCCGAATCGAAACTACTGCGGTAAAGGGCTGGTGTGGCTCGATAGCCGCGTGAGATCGCGTCCCACTCCACCCAATCAGGGTGTGCTTGATGAAATTCACTGATCAACTGGCTGACCCGGGTAACCTTCATGCCGAGCAGCTCACGCAGTCGAGCATTGCCAAGGCGTCCACCCCAAAGCAACAAGGTCTTGAGCAGCTCAGTGCGAGCGCGGGGTTCTTTGATCATGGTTGATCGCCCCTCACAAGGGCATTCGGATCATGGCAGTGCTTACAAAAAATGTAGCTTACAAAAAGTGAAAGGCAAGGAGCTCAAGGCGTCGGAGACTGGAGAGAAAGGAAGGGGTTGTCTGGAGGAGGCGGCAGACCAAGGAGATTCATGTCACGCAGGATGTAGCCGTTGAGGGAGGTGGTTTTCCGCGGGCCTCGTACAGTGCAAGTCCAAATGTTCTGGCTATTGGGCTTTCTCAGATGAGCATCCAGCTTTTCAAATTGACGTTGGATTCGTCGCCAGGCGTCGCTTTGAGGGTCTGCTTCGGCCGACTCGGGGTGTTCGGCGGCGTAGCGTTGGAAAATGCCCGGGGTGACCAGGAAAAAAGTGCCGTCTACGGTATGGACCTTGGCCTTGCTGTCGTTGACCACCAAGCGATGATTGAGAACTGCTTTGCGCAGCCATTCGAGGAAGGCCAGCCCCTCGGCATCCTTGGGTGGCGCAGTGGTGGATTGCAGGCTTCCCGCACTTGGTCCAGTTTCGACCTCGCTCGGTTCTTGCAACATGTCCATCAAATCGTCGAGATAGTCAAAATCCTGGTTCGGGTGCTCGGGTACGGGCTGTTTTTCTTCCGGCGTTGGTTGCGGTCGATCCAAAGCCGACTCGCAGGTTTCACCGGCCGGCAGAGGATGTTCCATCATCGGCTCAACCGTGCCACCAAAGCATTCTGGCCGGGATTCATCGGCCCAAATTAGGCTCGGCTGCAGGCGGAGGAAGGTAAAGCGATGCTGCCAGCCATTGTCCGCTACGGTGGCGCCCCATACCGCTTTGCCCTCCGGTGTCGCATCCACCAGTCCATGTGACTGCAGCTCATCGAACAAGGCGATGTTGGAAGAGGGGATGCCATCCACCACCTGAGCCAGCAGGTAGGCGCGTAGTTTGTCGGTCGCGGTTTTACTGACCAACCACAGATGATCTTTGGTGAGCCAACCGGTGGCACCGGGCTGGTTGAGTTTGAACTCGTTCTTGACCAAGTGACGCAAGCCCGTCAACAAGTGATGCTGCAGCGAGTGTTTGGGTGCCTGCAGAGCCTTGGTGGGGTTGGCACCGATATTCTGCGCAGTGGATACCCGGTCAGCTTGCAGTACTAGTTCCCCGAGGGTGCCGGCATGCTCGTAGTGGTTGGCCAGCAGGAATAGTAGGTGGCTCCACAAGACCGGATAGCTGCTGAGCCAATCGAGGTGACGGGGCGCCAAAATATGTGTGTACAGCAGCCCCGTAGCGGCGCCGTGTAGCTTGTAGTCACGACCGATCACATAGCGAAACCGATAGGGCTGGTTCAAAGGGCCGTGCCAGGGGTGCCAGACCTCGCCATTCTGATACTCCACCTGCACGTCGACGGCAATCTTGCCAATGTCGTGGAGCAGTGCGCCGTAGGCAATCGCGGCGCTCCAGGCATCGGCCTGCGCGGCCTGGTCTTCCGGTGCGGCGCCGCTGGGCAGCAGGTAGGACTGGCGTAACTTCAAGCTGCACGCCACCAGTTCCAGTCCATGGTCGAGCATGCCTCCTGGATAAGCATGGTGATGGCTTTCGCTGGCCGGTAGCTGCTGCACATAGCTGGCATAGCGGCGGATTGGCTCGAGGTAGAGTTGCTCGAACTGCGGTTGGGAGACAGCAGTGTATTGCCAGATGCACTCGAGTAGCCTTTTCCGGTGGTCGGCGGCGAGTAGTGATTGCGCCGACATTGGGTCAAGGAAGCCCTCGGTGCCTGAAGCGGCGATCTGGGCATGGCCTTTTTCATATTTGAGCCACCAGCGTTTCATCGCATTACCTGCCTTGCGTTCAAAAGGTCCTTTTGCCTTTTTGGATAAGGCTCTTACCCTTGTGCCCCCTTCCATTGTCGCCATTACCCTTTACCGCCTTTGCCTTTTTTGCGGGTGTGGTAATCCGAAGTCTGGCACGTCGGGTTAGTCTGCTGATCGGCATAGCCGCCCCTTTCGAGTGGGGGTAGACTGCCCGGCATCGTTTTTCTGAGCTGGGGCGCTCATGACGCTGAGTGATGCGGTACTGATCGTTCTACTGGCAGATCGGATTCATGGCACTGATGTCGCCATTCGGTCTGCCGCCAAGCGCTGCGCGAAGCAGCTGCCGCGCAGCCAGCGCGACATTTTGTTCAAGATTGGGAACAGCGCGGCGCCCCGCGAAGTTGTGGCCCACCTTTGCCAAAATCTGGCTGACTGATCTGTCACAGATTTTTGTAAAAATCGACTACCAGAATGGATCTGCAACTGGGAATAAACGCTCGGATAAGATCTGTGCCTCAGTTACTATTCCTTCACGTGTCTCATACCTAGGAAATACTTCCCCATGTCCAAACTTGCTGAATTCAAAGCACTGGAAGCTCAGCTGGCCGCGCAACTTCAACAGCTGGACGCGATGAAAAACGATTCCGGTCTGAAGCAGTAAATCGAGTTTGAACAAAAGCTCAAGGTGTTGCTGGAAGAGTACGGCATGAACCTGCGCCAGGTGATCAGCATTCTGGATCCGTCCAAGGGCGTGAGCGTAAGTGCCGCGAGCGCGTCAAGTGGCACTCAGCGCAAGCCGCGCGAGGTCAAGCGCTACAAGAACCCGCACAGTGGCGAGGTCGTGGAAACCAAGGGCGGCAATCACAAGATCCTCAAGCAGTGGAAGCAGGAACACGGCTCGGATACCGTCGAGAGCTGGCTGCAGTAATCGACTACGGATTTGCAGCGGCCGATGCTCGGCGCTGCAGGCAAAACAAAGGCCCCGATCGGGGCCTTTTTGCTGGTTGAGGGAAGTCACGCCGTGAGTCGTTCCATCGATTCAATGGCCTGATCGGACTAGAGCGCCAGTAGGTACTCGGAGGCCTCACGGGCGTGGCCACTGGCGCGGAAGATCGCACGCTTGTCCTCCTTGAGGATCTTCAGCCAGGAGGCCAAGTACTCCTCGTGACGCAGCTCGCCCTGGGTGCCTGTCAGCGCGCAGAGAAACGCTGCGCCCATTTCCGCGACCAGTTCCTCGAAGGCGTATGCTGCGGAACCGAACGCATGCCCGCCGGTGATACCATCGCGGTTTAGACGCGATCGGTGACCCGACGAGTGTGTCAGTTCATGAAGGGCCGTCGCGTAGTAGCTGCCGACGTCCTCGAACTGGGCCTTGGTGGGCAATTGAATGCGATCGCGCAGCGGCTGATAGAACGCGTCATCGCCATAGCAATGCTCGATCTGCGCACCACTGGTGACCAGCAGTTGCTCGGCAGGGGCATGATCGATGAAGGTTGACGGCTCGGTGTGCTCGGCGAGCTCTGGCTCCTCGCCGGGCAAGCCTTCGGCCTGCTCTATATTGAACAGGCAGTGCGTCCGCAGGAGTGCGAACTGCACCATCTTGATATTGCCCTGTTCATCGCGAACGACCTGGCCGTCCTCGTCATGCGCTTCCTTGCTCATCGGTTTGTACAGCACTGCGAGAGTGGATTGCTCGCCCTTGCGCACATGGCCTCCGGCTTTGCGCGCCTGGTTGAAAGTGAGCCAGCGATCTTGTGTGAAACCTCGCAGGCGCGCCTCGGCCCACAGCAGCGGAATGTTGATGCCGACGTAGGGGCGCCGGGTGATGGCGTTGATGGGAAAAGGGCCGTCAGCGCTGGAGCCTGTGGTGGTCCAGGGTTTGATCCAGGGGATCACGCCCTGACTCAGGGCACTGACGATCTTGTTGGTGACGTCCAGGTAGATGTCGGACATGGCGTTCTCCGGTCGTGAAATGGGAACGCTGCCCGACCGGGAAGGGTTCCCGGTCGGGTAGAGGGGCAGTGGTGGTGCTGACAGGGTCAGAGGGCGGCGATGTTTACCGCACTCTCACCGGGCAGGCGGAGGAGCAGAAAAGCCGGGCCGCTGCGTGGCGTGATGCGAGCCAGCTGAAGTTGCGGCTGGGGGGCAGATACTGAAGTGCCGTTGCGCTGCGGGTGGTCGAGCTGCAGTTCGAATGGACACTGCAAGGCACGCGGTGCCGAGGTCAGCACGCTGTTGAGCAGGTCTGCTAAGCGTAGTGCTGACTGTCCAGTCGGTTCCTCGCCTATGGCAGGTTCAATGAACTGCTGCCAAACGCCTGGGCTCAACACCACGGCGTTGGAAAAGAGCTCTATCCTGGGCATTGGGACCTCCGAGTAGCTGATCCCGCGACACCTCATCTGAGGCTTGAACGTGGGAGCGTCCATGTATTAAACCGCACTTGGACGTGGGGTCAATCTCCGATCTAGACCTCATATGGAAGTATCTATCCAGGGCGTTCCAAGGGAGACTATCTGTCTTGGGAATCAGACAAACGGCGATCTCCAGTCGAATAATAGATGGTGCGAAAAACGCCCAGAGAGGCCCGGTTAAGGTGCCTCTCTGGAAGCGCGTGGTGGTTGCTTCTGTGTTCAAGATTGTCCCGCAGGATCAACCTCGGCGGCCAGGTACAGGTGGGTGGAGGTTGCCTCCACCACCAGCGATCCTGCCGTACCGCGAAGGCTGGCGAGGACAGGATCATCGATGTCGAAGTACTCGGCAAAGTCATCGCCGCCAAATTCATCGCGGGCGCGATTCCACCAAGTGTCGAAGTCGTCGACGTCGGGGTTGCAGCCGGTGGCATAGGCCACGCGTTTGCGGCCACCACCATCCGGTTTGCTTTCGCCGATCTCGGACATGAGGTAGACACCGTGGTCCTTGACCAATATCACTCTGCAGCCATTGATACCGGCCTCGGCCAACACGGCGTGAAGTTCAGTGCCTGTGAAGCGCAGCATGATGAGATCCTCCAGAGGGTGCGGAGGAACGCCACCCATGTGGGAGAGTTCCCAGCACTGGAATGGATGTGAGTAGGGTTGCATTGAAGACACAGGCTCATTGAGCCCGGGGGGGATTAGAAAGCGTCCATCACCGGGGAGCGGTGACCATGCGAGCTGCCGAACGCGAATCGCATTGGGGGATAACCATCACGTGAGTGATGTAGCCTCGAAGGCTATTGCTACCTGGGGTGCTGGAAAACCAGCGATTGCACAATTGGTGTACCAAGCGAACCGACATAGCGTCAATGGCGCTTATCGGTAGAATCAGCGGTACCGCTCCACTGAGCGCCACTGACGATAATCCGCGTTGTCCAAGTGATCAACGGTCATGGAAATCAGCAACAGAGGAGTAAGCTAAAGCTTGGATCCAAATTAGCTGTAGCGGTTTGGCCGCAAGCGCAGTGACGGGTAAGGAGGCAATCAAATGTCGACTCCAGCTTCTTCCAGTTCCGGCCGGACCGACACCGGCAAGTATCTCATTCGCGCTGCGGTTGGTGCAGGTCGGATGGTGAACAAATTCGAATCCAAGGTTTTGAATTCCGACGTTTTGGCTCCTGTGCCGTTCAAGTATCGCAAAGTCGGTTTCCATGTATTCAAGTTGGTGCTGGCGCTCGCAGTTGCTTCAGTTGCGTTGTTTCTCGCGGTCGGGATGATTGCTGTATGGACGATTGCTGCGCTGCCAATAAGTGCTGATAGACAGCCCCGGATCCATGAAATGAGCCACCCTCGACATCATCTCAGATTCCCTGAAATGTACGACGATAATGGGGCCCCCAGGTGATTGGTTATTTCAATCGACGGGCTCCAGACATAACCTGTGAAGATCCCTTCTCTGCTTGTACCTGAGCACCTTCTGTTCCCCGGGTGAGGAGCGTTTGCATACCGCTGCCCACGTTGTATCCCGCCCAGCTCATTACGCCGAGAAAAAACATCGGTAGTACCAAAAACATCGCGCCCATGACGTACTCGATCACCTGAGCGGTGACTGTCCCGTCCATGAAGCCTGCAGTCGGCAACGACAACAGCGCCTGGTCAGTGGCAGAGACTTGGTTGTATAGCGTTTCCAGCATGCTCGAGTCGATCCAGCGCGCGAGCTCCCACCAGAAGGTGAGCATGTGTAGGGTGAACAGCGCGAATGTGATCGTCATGAGCGCCTTGAGCTGGTAGGTGCTGATCAGCAGTACCAGCGGCAGACTGATGATCGTGCCCATGATCAGAAAGGCCTGGACCATCGGCAATGCCGCACGCAGCGCATTCATCGCCGGGAAGTTACTGAACGAGCCCAGGGCCAGGCCGGTGTTGGTGGCCAGGTTGTTCAGGCCTTGCGTCAGCGAACCGCCCCGCGCGCTACTGCCGTAGTCCTGGAGCACCTGCCCAGGCGCCATGTTCAATGACTGCTGCCGTGGGCTCACCAGCTCGCGCAATGTGGCGTCTTCGATCTCCGTAGAGGTGCGCCCCGTCAGCCAGCCCCGTAGCTGCGAGAGCAGTGATGGATCAACCTCGGCCACTAAGCGATCGCGCAGTCCGATCGTGCCGTCGCTCCACCACTGCTTGCAGGTAGGGTAGCCAGCGCCGCTGTCGAGCTGGGGCAGGGAGGTGTCCCGGGTCTCATCGTATGGCCAATCGACACGGGGCGTTCGCGAGCGGTCGGTATCGTAGTAGCCCGGTGTGTTGAGCAGGTAGTTCGAGCCTATCCAGGACGCATCGTAGCTTTGCGACTCGTCCAGCTCGGGCCGATTGGTGAACAGCCGCGAGCGCGAAAAGCCATAGCAGTCTCGGGTGAAGTCGGCGACTTCCTGCAGCAGTATCTGGTCGTTGATCCGCGAACTGTCGATCTCCATGCGCATCGCACGGATGTCGGGTGCACAGGGAATCGACGCGGTCGCGGCGGCGGTGATGCCTTTGCTCATGGCATGCACGAGAAACCACCACACCGGCACGTTCGCTGACTTCTCGCCGATGGTGTTGAAAGTCGTGCCCCAGGCCGTGTCGGCGGGTCTGGCCATTGACACCCCACAGCGCTGGCTCGCGGCATCGTCGAAGGTCACGGATGAAAGGTTCAGCGGGAAGAACGGCATGCAGCCGAACAGAATGACCACGTAGCTCATCCACAGCCGGTTCTCGACGCGAGGGATCGACAGCAGGCCCTTGTTACCCTCGTCGGCCCCCTGTTGGCGGGCCGAAAGCCACTCCTGCAGGATGATCGCACCGAAGGGGGCGGCGAACAGCCCGGTGTCCGCCAGCGTGTTCCAGATGCCGTTGTTGATGATCCAGGCCAGCAGTGACAGGTAGTACTCGAGGTAGCTGTTGGTGCTCATGTTCATGGCTGCACCTCACACACGAGACAGTTCGACCAGGATGATCGAGCTGAAGCCGATCAACCCCAGGCGCTTCAGCCGTTGCTGGTCCACAGGCGCAGCCCGCATGCGCAAAGCTGCGGCCCAACCGGCGAACATCAGGGTGTATAGAAGGGCGCGCCACCACGCGAAGTAGGGCGTAGTCGCCTGAGCAGAATCGAGCCTATCTAGGTGGATGGCGGGCAGTTGCAGCGCCATCCAGGCAATCAGCAACATGATCAGCATGGCCCCGAGGATCAGCAGCACGCGGGCAATCATGGACTTCATAGAAATCGGCATCATGGCGTGTTCCTCTCCTGTTCAACTCGACGCAGTCGGTCCGGCTGAGGGTCGCGCTGATCGATGCTGCGCGAGGCATCGGCGCCGCCGGCATGGCGATCGAGGACCAGACTGGCAGTATTGGTGGCCAGTGACTGGCGCACCTGCAGCTCGGTTTGCAGCAGGCGGATCTCGCGCTCCAGGCTTTCGACGTTGCTGGTCAGGGCAGTGGTAGCGGGTTGTGCCGAGGCGACATTGGGTTCGTGGCTGCCGGCGAATAGGATGCGCTGCAGCAGCATCGCCTTGTAGATGACGCTGGACAGTGCGGTCTCACTGGCCAAGCGACGGGTCAGCAGGTTCTGGTCGGGGTCGTCGCGCAGCCCCTCGATGACGCCGCGAGAGACCTGCAGCAAGGGACTGGAGACCTTGCTGAGGTTCTCCGGACTGGGCTGGTCGGCGCCCGAGACCATGCGCCCTAGGCCTTCCAGGTGTTCCGTGTAGGTTTCCTGTATCAGCGGCGAAAGGCCTGTACCGGCGGTTACGCGCAGCGTCTCGCAGTCATCGCAGGTTTCCACCTCGGTTTCACCGAGCACCCGTGTCGCCCATTCCGAGGCCTCGTCGGGATTCGACCAGGCCTGACAGATGGCGCCATTCTGGCAGCCCGAACCGACGGCCGAGGTGTCCTCGACGGATCGGTTGTGCAGCAGGTTGTAGCCAGCCCTGACCACGTCAGACGTCACCCGGATGGGTTGCTGTCCATTGCCGCCGGCTTTCTGCCCGCCGACCCAGCTGACGCCGTTGTTGCCGTTGTTCGACTCAGTGTCCTTCACTGCCGTCACGGCATCACCGCCGGACTGCTCGAGGTTGTGCTGCATTTCCTGATTCTGGGCCAGCGCGCCCCAGCCGGCTTGGTCGACTTTGTCGGCCATTCTCGCCGCCATCGCCTGGCAGGTGAGCTTGGAACGATCGAAGTCGATGCGCCCCTGCAGCACGCCATTGCTCAGCAGCTCATACAGACCAGGATTGGCGCGCTGGATGATCATCGCCGGCAGCGACATGACCGCCTGTGTGGCGTTCTGGATGACGTTCCCCATGATCTGCTGGAAGCCCTGGGTGACGCCATTTAGTTGGTTCTGCAGGGTGTTCGAGAGATTCATGTTTCCGCACATCATGTTGGCCCGCCATGACATACCGACGCCGAGGCCATTTGGGCGGTAAAGCGAGGAGGGCGCACCGGCTGCTGAGCCGCCACCGATGGTGTACATCACGCGGTCGTCCAGGACCGGGGCCTGGTCACCGAGGTGGTAGCCGTTCTCAGCGGCGTAGCCCGCGGCACACACAAGGAAGCACACCAGCCCAAGCGCGAGGTTTTTCATCATTGGCCTCCATCAAAGTCGATGCTGAACAGGAAGGTCTGGCCCATACGCTGGCAGCAGCGGTAAGGCCGCCACAGTGACCAGGCGTAGGCGCCGTCGGCGCTCTGGATCGTCGGGCTGGGGAAGATGGCGCAGGTGTTCTGGATCACCGGGGTGAGTAATTGCCAACGGTGATTGTTGACGTTGTTCTCGATCACCGGCTGCGGTGGCCAATAGCCGGGAGCTGGCTTCGGCTGCAGCGGTAGATAAACGTGCGGCTGGCCGACGCGGGTGATGAAGTCGCTGGCGCGCTGGGCCATCACGGCAGCCGCTTTGAAATCATCGGGCTGTACCAAAAAACCGTGGCGCGGATACACGCTGCCCCACATGTCCCCAAGTGCCTGGTTGCCGATCTCGCGCATCCCCGGGACCAGCGCCTGCGGGTAGACGGATTCGGGAACGGCCTGACGCCAAGCCAGCGGGTCGAGCGTGCTGAGGTAGTAGGGCGCAAAAGATACGGCCCCACTTGGGCAGGCATAGCCGAACGTATGCGCCAGGGCAGTCAGGGCTGCCCCGCCGGGATGCCCAATGCCGTCGACATTCTTGAACCTGGGCAGGTTATCGCGCTGCGGCGAAGGCGTGATCAGGTTGCCACCCCCTTGCGACGCCGGCGTCGGCGTCGACAGCGCCGACACCTCGCTCCAGGGATTGCCGCCGGTGTCGGCATAGCTCGATACCACCAGCTCGGGAATGAAGTGACGGATCTTCGGTGAGGTTCGCACCGTGCAGCCGAACGGTGTGCAGAGCAGCCAGTAGCAGATCCCGACGACCCGATACTCCAGGCACTGCAATGAAGTGACGGAGGCGGTGATGGTCGGGGTGGTCAATGCCAGACACTGTTCGGCGGCAACCAGCAGAGCTGCCGCGGTGAAGGCACGGCCACGGCGAGCCGTTCTGGGTTTCGGCGCTTTGCTTCGGGTGAAGGCGGTCACGTTCATGGGCAACGCTCGGCAGGTGGCAGCGGTGTGCATCCGTGCGCCAAGTTTCAGCATCCCGGATCCGGTGCTGGAGGGGGACGGACAAATCGAGTCCGGGGTGATCGGTTTCGTCGGGCGCTCGATTTAGCGGCGCGAGATAAGCAAAATGCCGGAGGAGTACAAATGTGCTCTTGTCGTTTTTTTCTGAACAGAAGGGCTCGAATTGCCCTGACGGTGTTGTTCACGAGATGCCGCGCAGGCGATCAATCTCCGCCGCGACCTGCAGGGCAGCCTCCAGCTCGGACTGCTGGTGCTTTTCCATCAATCGCCAGCGCTGGGCTTTTTCTTCGGGCTCGGTCATGGCCAACGCGAGGTACAGGCTCGGTGGCACCGCGCGGAATAAAGTCTCCAGATTCTTCGACAGGACCACGCCCTCGGTGTACTTGCCCGAGGCTTTGCTCGCGGAGAGCAGCAGTGCCTTCTGCGCCGGCGTGAGTTTCTTGAAGCGGGCAATTTCCTCGATTTCCGCTGGCGGCATATTCAGGCAGATCCACCACTCGATCATGTTGAGCATGGTCTGCGCCGCATCGGGCAAGTCGGCCATGTTCTGCGTTGCCAGCCAGAACCAAGCGCCGAGCTTGCGCCACATCTTCGTGCCCTTGACCACGAAGGGTGCCAGCAGCGGATTCTTGGTGATGATGTGGCCTTCGTCGGTGACCATGATGATCGGTCGCCCCAGGTACTGATCGCGCTCGGCGATGTTGTTCACCGTGTTCATCAGGCTGATATAGCTGATCGACATCTGCGCCTCGTAACCCTCACGGGCATAGGTGGCGAGGTCGACGATCGTCACGTCGCTCTCCGGCCAGGGCGTGCCGTGCCGGTCGAACAAGGCACCTTCGAAACCCTGACAGAACAGGTCGATGGACTCGGCCATTTCCTGTGCGCGCTCGCGGCGCTTGTCGGGCAGGTGGGTGTCGCTGGCGATCTTACGCAGGGCATCTCGTACATGGCGGGTCAGCACCTGCTGCTCAGTCGTCGCGCAGAGACGGGCGGCATCAAGGATGCACTCGCGGATCAGGCTGCGGTCTGCTCGGGTCAGGCGCGCCTCTTCCTTGGCTTCGCCACCGGTGATCATCAGCCGCGCGGCGATCTCCAGCTCGCCCAGCACGTCACGCTGTTCATCACTGTCCGGCGCGGCTTCATCCAAGTCTTCGGTCGACAAGCTAGCGACCTGGTCCGGATGCTCGATCAGACGCCGGGCATGGGCGAACGGCGCCAGGCTCACATCGCTGCCTGGTTTGAGCTGAACCTTGTTGACGGACAGCCCGAGGGTGGCGAAATAGTCGCCCTGCAGGCCAAAGGAGTTGCCCGCTTCGACGATGAACAGCCGCGGCCGGTACACGGCCATGACCTGCATCAGGATCGAGACCAGGGTGGCCGACTTGCCGGCACCGGTCGGGCCAAACAACAGCAGGTGGCCATTCATCGAGCGGTCGAAGCGTGACAGCGGATCGAACGACAGCGGCGCACCACCGCGGTTGAAGAAAGTGATGCCTGGGTTGCCGGTACCAATGCTGCGCCCCCAGAGGGGCAACAGGTTGGCGACGTGCTGGGCAAACAGCAGCCGGGTGTACCAATTGCGTGTGTCCCGCGCTGGGTTGTAGACCATCGGTAACCAACGCAGGTAGCTGTTGCAGGCGGCCACTTCATCGCCCTCGCGCACCGGCTGCAGGCCGGCGCCGAGCAGGACGTTGGCAGCTTGGACCGAGCGCTGGCGCAACTGCTGTTCATCGGCGCCGCGCAAGTACAGCGCCAACGTGCCGCGGTACAGTTTGTGTTGGCGCCCAATCAGCGCGCGGGCCTCTTCCACGTCCTGGCGGGTCTGGGTCGAGGCGAGGTTCTCGCCGATGGCTTTGCGCGCCAGGCGATTGAGCTGCTCCTCGAGCACATCCTGGGGCGTGATCACCAAGGTCAGGCTCATGACCGCCTGCTCGGGCAACTGGTCGAACAGGGCGTTTAATGCTTCGCCCTTGCGCGTCTCGCCGGTCAGCTGGCCGATATGTGGTGGCCTGCGCAGCTTGTCGACCACCATCACAGCGTGGGGCTGCTGATCGAAGTACCACAGACCTTGCTCGCTATCGGAACGTGGTTCATTAAAGAACAGCCGCTCGGCGAAATCGTGGTCGAACGGCAGCGGCAGCTCCTCGCCGTCATCCACTTCCGGGTAGGGCACACGTCGATAGAACGCGGCAGGCGATTCGTCGGTGAGGGCAGGGGCTGGGTTGAACCAGGGCAGCAACCAGGCGTAGAAGTCACGCCCGGTCAACCGTCGAGGGCTGACCCCGCAGACCTGAAGCGAGGCCACCAGGCGATCGCAGGTGCGGTTCAACAGTTGGGCCGGGTCCTGCCCATCATCGTCGGCCTGGTCTCCGAGCCAGCGGTAGACCACCAGGCGAATCCGCCGATTGCTGCCGCGCCACGGCAGGTGAGACACCACATGGTCGTCGAACAGCCCACCCGATTTGCCGACGGCGTCGAGGTGACGCTGCATCGACGCGAGGAAAGCCTCGGTGAACGCAGTGCCTCGAGCGCGCGGCGCGATATAGCGCTCCAAGCGTTCGAGGTACGGGGCAAAGTCTATGTCGTCCTGGCAGAAGAACTGCACCACCCAGGGCGCCTGGTCGAGCTCGTCGAAGCTGTCCTGCAGCGCGTCTTCCAGGGCGTCGCGCGCAGCCATCAGCCACTCGGGCTCACGGCCCTCGGTACCGATCGGCTGCAGCTCGAACACGGCTCCCACGGAGTGGTTGTCATCGAGCAGAAAGCACTGCTCATCCTCGAGGTATTCGACCCAGGGCAGGTGGTCGGCGAAGCTGGGGTTGTGCGCATACTGGGCGGCCTCGTCGGCCAGCGTGGCGCGCCGACGTTGCGCTGCGCGCCAAGGCTTCCAGGATGGCGGGTCGCGACTCGCGTCATCGGCCATCACAGACCGTCCAGGCGCTCGCCGGGGAGCGCGTACTGGACCTTCTCGTACAACGGGAACACGGTTGAGTAGCCAGGCACCGGCGTCTGTTGGGTGCCGGCCAGGTGCGGGTACACGTACATGACCAGGTCCGGGTTGGGCAGGCGCGGGAACTGGGCACGGATCTCGTTGGCAGCCGTGCGCGTGTAGGCGCTCTGGTCATTGATCAGGCGCTCGGGGTCCAGCACCGGGCGACGCAGTTCTCCACGTGCCTCCAGCAGCTGTTGCTGAGTACCGACCGAGCCACCGCCGTTCCAGATATCCAGCATGGTGTGATCACCGTGGGGCAACATTTCTTCCTTGCTGGTGGAGCAGCCGGCCAGGTGCAGGCCGAGCAGCAGGCTAATCCAGATCCAGTACCGAGACGGATGCGCTTTCATGGTTCACTCTCCGGCCTTTGGGTTCGTAGTCGATGCTGATCTCGTGATCCAGGTGCAGGGCCACTTTGGCCCCGGGTGGCACGTAGATGGCGGCAAAGGCTTCACCGTAAAGCTTGTTGATCCACTCACGGATGTCGCCGATGCCGCCGCTGATGACTGAGCTCAGCGCGCTGTTGCCGCTGTTCTGGGTCAGACCCAGGCTGCCGCTGGCCGAGTGGATGAACGAAGTGTTGGTCTGCTCGCTGCCCAAGGCTGCAGCGAAGCCGGCGCCGGCCGCGGTGATCAGGCTCTGGCTGCCCAAGTACTGCTGGGCGTTGGAGCGACGCTCGCCGGAAATACAGGGAATGCCGTAGGGGTCGGAGATATAGCCCAGGCCGCCACGGATCTTCTCGGTGTCCGCGGTCTGGGTACTGCTGCGATTGCGGCTGACGACCTTCTGCGGCTGTGGCACGGTGCGCACGGTACCGTCGCTGAAGACAAAGGTGATCGACTCGACCTGGCCGCGCACGCAGGACAGCGTCCAGTCGCCGGCAGCGGTGCCGCTCATGACTGCGCCGACCACGTCCGGCAGGTCGATGCCGTTAGCGGTGAGGTTGTCCGGCCCCACCAGCACCTTGAACGGATAAGGGTCGTTCACCGTGCCGTCCACCGGCACCCGGCCAATCAACGCAGTCATGGCGATCGAGCCCATCAGGGTGGAATTTTCGGGGATGGTGTAGGTGGGCCGGGCGCCCTCGGTGCGATCCTGGGCGTTCTCCAGGTCACGCGCGCCTTTGGCGACGGCACGCAAACGGTCCTGGCCACGGTCGAGGGCGTTGTTGTCCAGGCCGTGCAGGTCCTTGAACTTCGACGTCAACGACGACAGTGGACTATCAGCCTTGCCGGTGTCTTCCTGGTCGGCGCGTGTATTCGACGGTTCGACCCACTGCACCACATCTGCCGGTGCTTGAGCCCCTGAAAACTCCTGCTCGTCGCCTGGCTCGAGTCCGAAGCCTACGGGCACATCTGACTTCGCGGCCGGCTTGCCGGTGATCTGGTCCTTGAGCCTGGAGAGCAGGCCCTGGGTCTCGCGGTGCTGCTGCTCAGCCTTATGCCGGGCATCGTTGGCCTGCTGGCGCTGCTCGGCGACCTGCTGGGTGACACTGCTCAGCGTGCTCTGGATGCGCGTGTCGATGTTGCCTTCGCGCGTGTGCAGCCGGTTATTCTCGGTCTGCAGCACATCATTGCCTTTCTTCAGCGTCTGCATCTCGCTGCGCATCGCTTTGACCTGGCCGATCAGCGTGGCCACGGTATCGCGCGGGGTGTCGCCGGCGATGCCCAGGGCCTTGGCCTGTTCCGTGCTGAGCGTGGCCTTGTCAGGATCGTGAGCGGGCTCGCTGTTTGGCGCGGCCACCCAGGATTTGATGATGATCAGCACGATGCCCAACAGGACCCCGGGCACCAGCCACTTCAGCAGGCTGTTAGCTTTCATGATCGACAGCCTCCGGTTTTGGCGGGGGCAGCAGCGCGTGCTTCAGGTCGCCGCCACGGGTAACCAGGTAGGCTACGGTGGTGTCTTCAGGCGTGCCGGCAAGGCCGAGGTCCGCGTGCTGGAACGTTGCCGCGTACAGCGTGGCTTGCAGATGGCGTGGGTCCAGCACCACCTTGTCGGGACCGCGGTTCACGATCTTCACTGCCGTCACCCAGTAGTCACCCAGCCGCCAGGCGGCAAGCGCCTTGATCGAAACCCGCTCGGTGGGCAGCAAGGTGTTGAGCGCGGGGGAGTCGCTCAGCGGTACCCGACGCACACCGGGCAATCGCGCTACGGTACGCAGGGGCGCATAGAGGTTCTGCGCCGCATAGCGGGTGAGCACCACCGCTACCGGCGTTGCTGCAGGTACCGCCTCCTTCGCAGCTTCCACGTCCGGTGCCGGAGCCTGGGCCACGATCTTGACCGGCTCCAGCGCCTCGCTGCCCTCGAGCGCTTCGATATCGATCAGGATGATGTCGCCCGACTTTACCGACTGCAGTTGCAGGCGGGTAGCAGGCAGGGTTTCTGCGGCACGCAGGTACACCGTGCCGCCGACCGACTGTACGCGTAGTTTGCCGGCAATCGTACTGGGCAGCCCGACGCGTACGTCTTCGTCCAGCATTAGGATCCGCTCCTGGCCCACCGTGAGCGGCACGGCCAGCGGCAAGCGGTCCCAGTATTTGACCTCAACGGCGCCAGCGGCTGAGCACCAGCCGGCGGCCGCCATCAGGATCAATATCAAGACACGCATCATCACGCACCTCCCGGCAGCGTCAGCTTCTGCGGTGTGCCTTCGTAGCAATCCAAGGCCAGGCCCCACTTGTTGTGCTCGGGGTCGACGTCGAAGCGCACCACCCGTAGTGGGTAGCGCACCACCACGCGTTTCACCGGCTCGGCCGCGTAGTACTCGTCGGCATTGAGGTCGAGCTTCACCAGCCAGCTGTGTGTATCCAGCTGCTTTACCCGCAGGTCCGGGTCATCGCTATAGCCACTGCCCAGCACCTCGTAGACCCCACGAACCCGGCCGCGCAGTTCACCCGCGGCTTTGCGGTACTCGAAGTCACCGTCGAAGAAGCTCTTGCACGCGGGCGTCAGGTAGGGCTGTAGGGCAAAGATGGCGCGCTGGTAGTCGACCTCGCCGTCAGTGGGCCAGCGGTTGAGTTGGCCAAAGATGTACAGCGCGAAAGCGTAGATATTTTCCGGCGGCACATCCCACCACTTGCGCGTACTGCCAGAGCGCAGGTCGGGAGGCACATGAATGGTCAGCTCAGACGGCGCGGACTGCCAGCCATACCAGAGCCCGCTGCACAGCAGCGCCAGGATCGCCACGGCCAGGCGCAGACTGAATATATGCGCCTGCTGCGCATCCACCTTATTGCGGAAGTGGCTCATGGCGTGCCCCTCGCATGCCGGCGCGTACGGCGCACGGTCCAGGGGCCGGAGTGCAAGATCAACTGGTGAGTGCCGATGCCCCAGTGCACTGCCAGGTGCCACTGCATACGCCGGTACAACCAAGTTTCGGGGCGGGCACGCTTGGCCCGGCGCAACAGCTTGCCGCCGCCGAGCAACACCAATGCCATGCACAGGAACATGCAAGTGGGGAGGATAGCAATGGAGGCGGTGGCTACCGCCAGCGGCGCGCCGAAGA
Source organism: Pseudomonas sp. ZL2 (assembly GCF_054788455.1). Classification (NCBI taxonomy): domain Bacteria; kingdom Pseudomonadati; phylum Pseudomonadota; class Gammaproteobacteria; order Pseudomonadales; family Pseudomonadaceae; genus Pseudomonas; species Pseudomonas sp. ZL2. Next base: position 85,003 of record NZ_JBGOGX010000008.1, read on the forward strand.
CCACACCCAGCGCGGCACCGACAATCAGGGCGACCCACATCTCATCGTTGGTAAGACCACGCAGGACCGCCGGGTCGCGGTTGAGGCGCTCCGGCAAAAAGGCCAACGTGCCGTCAGGCAGGGTGGTAGGGGTGTCGGACATGGTGACCTCACAAGATCGTCGCGGCTTTGGTGAGGAACCAAAGGATCACTACTACCAGCAGCGCGCCGACGCCGACTACAGCGCCGAGATCCTTCCAGGTCTTGCGCTGGTTCTGCACGTCGGCGTACGTGAGCGAATGCCAGGCCACACCCAGGAAGGCAAGGGTGGCGATCAACAGGCCGAGCAGGATGCCGCCGTCGTAGGCGTAGTTCTTGATGGTATCGATCAACCCCGAGCCTTCGCCGCGAGAGGGTGCTTCCATGGTCGGCAGGTCGGCCCAGACAAACGTCGAACTCAGCAGCATCAAGCCGCCGATCAGGGCTTTCGAACAAATATTCCGCAGCAGGAGCAAGCAGCGGCAACGACGGGAGAGGTTCATGGCAAGGTCTCCTGGTTACGACAGCATGAAAAACATCAGCACAATCAGGGCGAGAGCCAGGCGTAACGTGCTACCGCCCAGCGCGCCAAAATTGAGGTTGCCGGCCGCCCACCCGCGGTAACCGGTCCACATCGCCCAGGCGCACCAAAGCAACGCCAACACCAGCACCGATGAGCGCCATAGCACCGAACTGAGCTGCGGGGTAAACCCGGCCACGGCAGAGAACGCGCTGAGTTGGGCGTCAGTCATGCTCATCGGAGGGGATCCAGTGGGGGACTTCATCACGGTAATCACCGGTCAGCTCGACCAAGTCAGCTGGCTGTGCGCGGGAGGGCGACAGGTAGCTTTGGATGCCTTGACGCACACGCTCGAGGTCCGCAGCAAAACTCGGATAATCGAAGCGATAGCGGGCATCAGCGGCATCGACTGAGCCGCTGCTGGCGCTTTTGGCCAACTGTTCGATGGCAATGATCTGCCGCTGCACCAGGCTAAGATCCGAGCGCTCGCGTACGTCTTGAGCGGCAGCACCGAGCGATACCAGACAGACAAGTAGCAGGGAGAGAGAGGTGGTCTTCATGGCGAAATCCAGCCGTGGTAACTGGCATTTACCCTGAGTAGTTAGAGAGCATTTGGCATGGGTTAAAGGGATCTGCGAGCTTTCGCTTTAGAACAGAAGGATGCAGCTAGAGCACCGTGCACCATCCGTAGCTCCGGCTCCAAGCGGTCTGCCACCGTCAGCACCGGCAGCTACACTGTAACGACTACCAGTCTTTGATCGAAAAGCAGATGATGAGAAAATCGCCACAGTTCCTCAATCCCGATCATCCCATGTACACGGATGCGGTAGATGCAATGAAGCGGTTCCACGAGGCGCAGGCTATGGGCAAGGCTGCCGAGGAAATTGAGCATCTGCGCCTGATCGCCGAGGCGCAGTTCCAGGCGGTTAACGATTACCAGCTCAAAGAGTCAGGCGGTCATGTTGGTCATTCTCACTGACAGGCTCAATCAGATCGCTTGATGCTCGACTGCTCTGAAACCTAAGCTCTGAGTGAACCGCAACAGATAGCCATCTGGATCAAGCACCAAAAAATTAAGCTCTCCGTGCAGGCGCTCTTTATCTCGGTACCAGCACTCTTCAATGGGTCTGCGCAATTCAATACCAGCGTCTTCGATGGCCCTAGCCAAAGCTTTGGTATCAGAGCACTGAATCGAAAGATTCATCCCTCGGCCATAGGGTGATAATAGAGGGCCAACACGCCATGGAGACTCTTCCAAGTCATCCTGCTCCAGCATCAATTGGCTCCCTTGAAAGGACAGGAAAGTGAATCTGTCTTCAGGCCTTTCGTATTCAATTTGGAAGCCCAGAATCAGGCAGTAAAAATCTAAGCTTCGTTTTAAGTCAGAGACAATCATCTCTGGAACTAACGTGTTCATCTTCATAAATGGACTCCTTGTCGTTGATAACACCCCTCAAGCAGTGGGATGGCTGTCCATCTCTGCTCCGCACTGTTTGTACCACGATATCTACTTTTGGTCGCAATTCCGCGAACGACCGTTTTGGGTCGAAAGCAGCCGTCTGGGCTTGCCTTTCTCCAGCTCACCGCCGAATGTCTCGGACGTAGGCTTGGCACGCCCGCAGGGCAATTAATCCTTGGTCACCAGCATCAGTGATGGCGACAATTCGTTGAGCAGCCGCTGGGTCAAGTTCGCCTCGTGAGGCTCCATGAACCACGCCGCAGGTGTCGGACTATTCAATGGAGTGAGCGCGCCGGTCCACCAAGCGCTCGGAGCTGGTACTCAGTGACCGTCTGGTACAAGGACTCGGCCTCCAGCCGCAGGCGTTCGACTTCCTTTGCTGGTTGACCGGCATCCTGGGCCGCATGGTAGCGGCGTAGCGCATCGATGGCCTGCTGAATCAGCGGCTCACCCGCCTCGATAACTCCCGCCAGGGTCTTCTTCACGCTGCTGCTCCGGCTATTTGATCAGAGCAGTATAGGTCAACGGCCATTCGGGCTTCGCTACGGATCAACCAGATCAGCGACGACCACCAATGTCACCTTCCGGCCAAGAGCTGACGGTCAGCACTGATAGCAATCGCGAATAATGCTCCGGCTTGTGCTTGCTGCCAGGCAACCTGGTGCTGGGAGATACCGAAGAGTAATTGCCATTCCGGTAGCGGAAGTGGCGGCATTGTTGCCCACAGCCTTGGCCCTATCGGTGATGCATGGGTTGATTTAGCCTGCCTGAGGCGGCGGAGATTTCCGTCAGTCTAATGCTTGGTGTTCGTTATTTCTTGGACATGATCCGCAGGATGCGTAGGAACAGATTGATGATGTCCAGGTACAGCGCAGCGGCACTGTCGATCGCGTTGTCAACGGTGCGCTCGATCTGGTTGGCGCGTCCCCAGTCCACGCCGATGTAGCCGCAGAAGACCGCAGCGACGATGTAGTCCATTACCGCCAGATGAATGCCGAACAATAATGCCTGGCCCAGCTCGACGACGATCGACACCACCAGGGCGATAAACAGTGACGACTCGATCCGTTTAAAGAATGCGGGGAACACGGTCCCCAGTATCATCATCCCCGCAGTAAGGAGGATAGTGGTCTGCATAGCCTGAACGATGTGGTCATGCGAGTACCTGGGCAGAACCACTACAAGCAGCAGGCCGATCGGCACCACGATCAGGTTGTAGCCGAGGAAGCTGTACTCCGGCTCCTGCGAGCGGAAGATGATGGCGACGCCGGACATCGCCAGGACGAAGTAGCCAACGTAAAACAGTATCGGGGGAATGGCTAGAATGACCTCGGCCGGAACCGTGGTGACCAGATACCAGTTCACCGCAAAACCCCAAAGCAGCACGGCACCGAGTATGAGGTTGTAGATGTTGGCCGAAATCTGGTGGTTGGTACCGACCCGACTGAAGGTATCGTTTTCAATCATGTGTTGGGCTTTCCTTTGCTTAGTGTCCGTGCCACGGCAAGGCCGATGAAGGCTGGCACCATATAGTTCGATGGTTGACCATGATGGCACATAGCTGCATCGCAATTAAAGAGACTAGACGGCATCCGCAAGAGCACGAGAAAGGCCTGGGACAAAACAAGATCAGTGAGACTGATCAGCTCTGAAGACTGATTCTCTTGGTTGTTCATTAGATGGCTGCTATCCGACCCAGAGCGGCCCTTCGGGGAGGGCAAAAACGGCCCTCCAGGAGAGTTCTATTAATTTCCGACGCGAACGTCCAAGCCTTTACGGTAATGCTTCGTTCTAATTATCCGTATCTTGACCGCCATAAATACTATTGCACGAGATCAATGATATCTGCGGCCATTGGATGCCGCACGGATGCAATGCGACCTCCAGCTATTGCTCCACTATATAGGCTCCAAATACTCTATGGATACCTCTCCGCCGATGTAAGGGCCGCCATCACTATAATCCATTGCCGGCTCATCAAAATTAACCCAAACACTGGTGATAACTCTTTCTTTACCGGCAATAGTTCGCTGGACACTAGTGAACCCCACCTCGCCACCCAAGGCTTCTTTTACAAATTCTGGTGGTAACGAAACCACTCCAACTCCGCCATTCGGCCACCAAAAGTGGGGCTTAACTTTTATTCTATAACCATCTTTAAATTTCATTTATTTTTGGCCATGTTGCCGACTTTAATTTTTCATTTACCGTTCGGTTAAGGGGCGGACTTTAACCCGTCCAGTGAGCGAAGCGAACCATTTTAGCGCATTTTTATGTCTTGCTGTTTCCCACTAATCTTGCTGGTCAAAGATTGGCATTGGCCGCGCCGCGCATCACCAAGTGCAGTGGCTTGCCGGCTTCAATCGAAAAAAAGCCCTCCGGCGTCGATACATTCTTATAAACGGAAACCAGCTGCCCTCCCGGCGCAGTCGCCACGGTTCTCCCGTATTTGCAGCCGATAGCAGGCGCCTCGACCAGAGACACGCCGTTTCGATAACTTTCCATCGACACCAATTCGCTGCGGATAAGCGCATGCCCCCCCCGCAGGCAGAAGGTATTTTGGCGCTGGGGTAACTAGCCTGATGAATCAGAATGGGTCCAGCAATGGCCGCTCTTGGCCGTGAACTGCCCTCCACGAACGGCAGCTAGCGACCCAGAGCTGCCGTTCGACAAACAATATCTTGGGCCGCCCAGCAGGAATTTGAGCCACGAGTTGTCATACACTGCGCAACGCCTTGGGCTACCTGAACATAAGGAACAGTGAATTTCATGACAACGCTTCTTGAATGCTCAAATGAGGTTTTCAGTCGCGGAACCATATTCAGAGCCAGGGGCTCATACCCGTATGAAGAGGTTGTGGATTTCATGGTTTTCGAAACACTGGACGAGGATCGTCGCTTTGGGCTGATGGTTACCACTGGGTACAAAGCCGGCCTACCGCTGGTTTTGCTGCCTGGGGAGAGCAATGGAGGATGCCTGGGCCTCAGTAGGGATTGGGTTTTGGCCAACTGGGGCAAGTGGATCTATCCGGACTGTGAAATCTCGCAGGTCCTTGTTATTGATGGCTATAAACCTGACTCGCACGCGGAGTTGTTTGAGTAACCCTCCGAGCCGCCGAGCGGTTGGTGTCGCACCAGTCATGCTTGACTGCAACCGAAGTACGTACAGAGGTGTCAGGGGCAACTGCTGCACCAGGTCGTGAGCGACACCTGTGCCAAGCCTGCTGCTGCTGAGCGCTGTGGGTCGAAAGCAGCCGGTCATGAATGACAGTTTTCACAAGGAGCGGACTAGGTCAATGGAGCGCATCATCAACTGGCATCGGTTAGAATCCGCAGCTTATTTCGACAATGCTTGCTACAAACGAGGAAATTCCATGACAAGGATGGCCGCTGTTTTCACTTTACTGAATTGCATGGCGTCGGCCTCGGCATTGGCGGCGTCTGATTGTCCGTTTCCGCAGGGAATTCAGGCATCCATAGGTGCGTCGAAGCAAGCTATTGCGGCCAGGCAAGCGGGCGTCGCCAAGGATGATCTGCTCACCAGGATTTCCCCCGCTGCCAACGGGCAGATGTCCCAGATGCTAAAGAGTATCGTCGACGAGGTTTACGATTATCCAGCACTGCTGCCCGAGGTGTATGCCGCCTTCCGGTTCGAGCACTGCTTTGTTTCGCAGCAGCACGCCGAAGAGGTGGCGGCTATGAAGTTTGCCGATGCCTATCCGCTGCTGAAGAAATGCGAACAGCTCGACCCGGAAGGGGCTCGACCGCCTTGTGCAATGCGTGTAGTGCATACGTTAACCGGAATTCCCGAGTAAACGATCCGTTAATTTGCTAGCGGGAATGCATGCTGTGTTGTTGCGTCCTGAAATCGAGAGCGAGAAGTCGTCTCCATCCTTGTCCGCATCGAATGTCCGCTTCAGCCGATAGCGGACAGTCAAAGATATTTTTTAAACGTTGCAGCCGTGATTGCCACCATCCATCCAAGCAATACAGCGCATGGAAGTAGTATCAATATGGGATTCACCGAGCAGGGCAGGGAGAGGTAGATCACCCAAGGGCTCACCATCAGCGGCAGCAACGTCCGCTTCGCTCGATGGTAGACAAAGCTGCTTTCGCGATCCGCCCCGAACTTGCGCAGGTCACGGCGCATCAAACCGTCGACGGCACCGGTGATCATGACAAGTAGGAACAGGGGCGTAGCGAGGGTGAGGACCGCTAGGCGCACTACAAAAGTGAAGACCGTGAACAGTGCTGCCAGCAGGTAGTCCTGCATCACAACGTAGGCCTGCGCGAACTGTCCCTGTACTGATGCTTCTCGACTGAGCAGTTTCAGCTGGGTATCGGATTGCGCCCACCCAGAGCGCACTACGACCCAGTCATTCAAGTGCTCGAGTACCTTCGAGGTAGCCTGCGCCGGTTCTTGCACGAGCAGTGAACTCTTGAAGTGATTACTGAGCCAGCCGAGCTCACTCAGCCACATGGCATGGCTGTGATGCCAGCCCTGCTCGGGCCAGAACCAGAGCATGCCTACAAACTCCAGCACGATGGAGAAGATCAACGAAGCGAACAGCAAGCCGAGCAGTCGTAGACAAAGCTCGAGCATAGCGAAAATGAGCCCCGGGCTTCGCTGCACAGGAGGTGGTCTAGCTGGGGTGGTAGGCATATGGGCTCCACAGTACTCGGTTGTTCACGGCGCGCTCACGAGGCGTGTCTGTGCCCTGGTGGAGGTATTTCCGGATCGAAGTCGACCGTCGGTGCACCTCCCGCGCTGCTCCACCAACTCCCCGCATTGGCGTTGTAGGAATCGCGCATGCGCGCGGCCAGGGTCTGCAGATCTGCAGGCATTGCATCGTCGCTGGCTGGTTTGGGTAGCGGCATACGCACCTTCCACAACTGACCGCCTTCCTGGAGCGAGAACATCTGGCCCTTGGGCAGGGCGATGATGTGCGCGGGTTCGATCAGCGGCACGGCGGTGGTGGTGACCCGATCCTGCGAGGAAGAGGTGAAGTCGGTGCGAGCATCAGGGTCGGCGGTGTCCGTCGCGCCGGAGACCAGGGTGCGTGTTTGCACGTTGACCTTGGGTAGCTGGTTGGTCAGCAGTTCTGCGGTCGCGGTTTCCCGCACACGCAGCATCTGCAGAGTGTTGAAATTGCCGATGACCTGGCCGGCCTTAGCGCGGCTGCCGATACGCGCCTCGATATCGCTCAAGGTCTGGGTGTAGGCAGTGACCTGGATACCGGCACCGCCGCCCTTGTTGACCAGCGGAATGAACTCGTCGCCCATCAATTCGTTGAATTCATCGGCGTGCAGGTTGATGGGCACCTTGTTCGCTGCGCTGGAGGAACCTGGCAGACCGTGATCAATACCGTGCTTGTAGATGTGGCCGGCGACAGAGACCAGATCGGCAAACATCGAGTTACCGACGGCAGCGGCGACTTCGGCGTCGGACAACGCATCCAGGCCGACGTAGACGATGCCACGCTTGCGAATGACCTGCAGCCAATCGAAGATTGGCCGTGAATCATCGAGGTCGGCGTAATTTGGGGCGAGTAATTGCGCGGTCTTGCCGCTGGTGAGTTTTTCCAGCAGAGGTAGCAGTGAAGCCACGATCTTGTCGAAGTAGGTGCGGTCATAGCGCACGGCCGAGCGCAGGCCATCCATCACCGGATCGAAGATACGCTTAGCAGTCAGGTACTGCTCGATGGCAAACACGCGCTTTTCCCGGCCAATCATGTGTCGCGGTATGTTCTTCTCGGTGAGGCGGCCTTCGATCTGCACGATCGCTTCCCAGGCCTGCGGGTCATGGCGGGCGAAGAAACGCTGGGCGTACTCGATGAACAGCGCATCGATGTTCACCACGTGCCGCTGGATCTGTAGGTAGTCGGGGCGCCGGCCAAGCTCGATCAGGGCCCGGGCGATGATGTTGACGAAGCGCCAGGCGAACTCGCGAAACGCTGCCGAGTTGCCTTCGCCGCTGAGTTGGCCAGCGATGCGGGTGGCGACTTCGGAAATGCGGCCGAAGCGGCCGATGGCGTTGTAGCGGGCGGAGATCTCCGGCCAGCCCAGGTGGAAAACGTAAAACTCATGCGCGCGGCCGGCGCGGCGTGCTTCCACGTACATGCGCTTGAGCAGGTCGGCATCGCCCTTGGGGTCGAAGACGATCACCACCTCCTGGCTCGGCCGGTGGATGTCCTGGGTGATGTACACCTCGGCCAGACGCGTCTTGCCAACCCGCGTGGTGCCCAGTACCAGGGTATGCCCGACGCGTTCGCCCAGCGGCAAGCTGGCTTCCTGTTCCTTCGGCTCGACGCCGTGCAGTAGCGGTGAACCGCCAACCGGCGGCAGCGGACGCACCGGGTTGAGTGGATTGTCCCATGCGGTCAGGCGGGGCAGCAGCGACAGCCCAGGTGGAGCCTTCTCCAGCAGACGTTCCATCCGTCGCGCCCACTGGTGGGCGGCCGATTGGTTGACGTAGCGGGCCAGCGCCGGGTCCTGAGCCTCAAGCAGACGCTGGGTGTGCAAGCGGGTCCAGCGAAAACCACGGCCCATGAACAGGCGCTTGCCGCTCACTGGAATCTGTCGGCTGGTCAGCGAGTAGCGCGGCAGGCGGCGGATATTGCGCCAATAGCGCAGGACGATTCGCGCTTCGTTGAGTCGCTTCAGGCCGAAGAGAGTGTAGGCCAGGGCCATGCCTGCTCCCACCTCGGGCGACAGGGCCACCGCCCAGGGCGAGTGCAGGCACAACGCTCCGGCGCCGGCACAGATGCCCACGGTGTACAGCTCCACCGCAGGGCGTAACAGGGACTCCATCGCATGTTCGCCCATGGTGCACCCTCACTGTTCCAGGTCGGTGGGTGTGATCAGCACCGGGTAGTGCTGCAGTTCCAGGCGTTCGGCGATGTCGTCACCACTCACCGGCCAGATGCCTAGCCCCGGGGCTGCCGCCTGGATGCGGCGCAAAGCCTGAGTGTCGGCAACTTCAACAGCCAGGCCGCTGGCGCCCAGGTCCTGCAGCGTCTGTGCATGCTGGGCCAACCATTCCAGGGACGCGGCGTCTTGCCCGACCAGGAACAGCGGCGTGAACCCAGGCAGGTTCAACGCCCTTGGCGGAACGGCACCGGGTGATAGGCGTGTGCTGTGTACGGGCAGGGCCCATGTCAGCGTACGGGGATTGGGCAGTTGGCTGGGGGCCGCGAGCGCGCCAACCGTCCACCACAGGCAAGTACACAGCGTTACCCAGTGCGGACGGTTCATGGCTGCGGCCCTTTCGGAGAAGCCACGACCGCCTGGACACGCTGCCAGTGCTGACTGAACTGTCGGCGGTACTGCGCTGCAGGCTTACCGCCGGCAGGCCGATGATAGCGGCCCGCAGCCACGACCCAGTCACCGCTGTCGGCGTAATGGGCGCGCAGCAGCTCGGCAGTCACGGCCAGGTTGGCGCGTGGATCGAGGGCATCGCAGGCGCTGTGGTAGCGATCCGGGTGGTAGCCGAGGTTGGTCTGGCCCAGCCCGACATCGATGCGCTTGGTATCGTGGCGGACCAGCGCCAGTTTGAGTGCGGCACAGGCCTCCTCACGACGGGCGAAGCGCTGCGGCGTGCCGGCGACATTCAGGGTCCAGGGCCAGGGCATGAGGTGACCCCGCAGTGGCGTACCGCTCTCCTGCAGGGCGATGGCGAACAGCACGGAGGAGGGGATGCCGGCGCGCGCGGCGGCCAGTTGATATGCAGGCGGCGGCAGCGCGCCCGCGTGAACGGCTGTGATGCCGGTCCAGGCCAGCGCCAGGGTCAGTCGATGCGCTGCCATTTCCCATCCACCTGTTGGAAGCGCGCCGGTAAGGGGCGGATGGCGCCCAGGGCGAACCAGCGGCCGCGATCATGGTTGAGGGTGACCTGGCCGCTGCTGACCTGGACGGGGGTAATGCCGGCGTCACGCTCCCACTGGCGCAGACGTGCATCGTCACCCCGGCTGCCTACCAGGTACACGTCAAGGTACGCACCGGCACGCAGCCATTGCCGGGTATTGGTGACGCAGGCCGGACAGCGTTCCTCGACAAACAGGGCAAAGCGGCTGTTGCTGGTTGGTGCTGGATCGTCGGCCATGCCCTGCACGGACAGCATGCCCGGGAACAGGCGCGCCCAGGCGGCGGTGTAGGCCTTTTGGTAGGCCAGCTCACGCTCGGCGCGTTTGGCTTCGAGACGGACCTGCAGTTCGGCGTAACGCTGCCGTTCTTGGTCCGAGTCGGCTTCCACGCCGAGAGTGGTGAGCGGGTCGAGCTGCGGCGACCAGTAGTGGCGGGGCCCAGCCTGCAGGCGCTCGAACTTGGCCCATTCATCATCCGTCAGCCCCCAGGCCTTGGCCCGAGCCGCATCGGATGCCTGCCGATCCAGCGGCGTCTGTTCGCTGAACTGCGGGGCCGAGTCGACCAACTTCGGTACGCTCCACGCCAGTCCTGAGAACAGGCAGCTGGGGAGCAGGATAAGCGAGAGGATGGAGAGCTGAGCCATACGCACCTCGTTACGGCAGGGGCAGTGTGTGGTCGCCATGCCCAGGGACGTGGAACACCACCTGGTCCGCACGAATCGTACGCAATTGCCAGTTGTTCAAGCTGTCGCCGGGCTGCAGCAGGTGTACGGTTGTCAGCGAGCGCGCGCCGGAGGGCAGGGCTGCCACGAACCTGACGTCACCTCGGGTCTCGATACCCAGTAAGGTGAAGGGTGGGGGCAGAGGCTTGGGCTTGGCTTTTTCACCGGTGGAGGCCTGCGGCTGCGTGTTGGCGGCCGCTGGCGCAAAAGGACGGGTCGACAATTTCTCGAGCGTGGCCTCTGCCGTGGCCAGTCGTTGTTCCAGTGCCGTCAGATCGTCGCTGCTTGGACCAGGCGGTGCTGCCTGGAGGGTCTTGAGCGAGGCGGCCAGCCCATCCTGCTGCCGGCCGAGGGCTGCCTGCGCCGCAATGTGTCGACCTTGCGCCTCGTCCAACGCCACGACCTGCGGCTGCAGCGTCGTGAGCCTGTCGGCCAACGCATCGATATCGCGGCGCAGGGCAGGCGCTGGATCGGCCGGGGCATTGCGGGCGGCAGCTTGAAGTTCGGCCAGTTGCTGATGATGGTTGTAGGTTTCGGCGGCGAGCACGGCGGCGCCCAGGCACAGGGCGCCGACCACCAGGGCCTGAAAATGGAGGACCTTCATGGCGTGAACTCCAGGGGCGAGAAGGGGGACGCAGGCGGTGGCACGCGCAGGGCATAGCAAACGGTCCGATCGACCGGATTGATGTCGAGTCGCCAGGCCGGGCCGCCGATGATGGTCAGGGCGTCCAGCAGCGAGATCGGTCCGAGCTGGTGCTGCACTGCGGGTAGTGGGCGGCGGAACAATCGATCCACCCCAGCGCTATCGGCACACAGCGCGTAGCCCGAGCGTTGCAGCACGTGACGCAGTGCTTCACCTATGGTGGCGTTCAGTGCCGGGGCGATCTGCACGTTGACCAGTTGAAACAGCGGCTGGCGCTGCTCCAGTGAGGGTCGTGTATTGACCAGGGTGTAGCGGTCCTGGCGGACCCAGGCCGGAAGCTGGGTTTTCGGCTTCGGCGATGCCGCCGGCAATGCGGGCGGTACCGTGGGCGCTGGCGCTGGTGGCGGAGTGCTGCAGCCCGCCAGGGCGATCATCAAGCCGAGGGTGGGGAGTGTGGGTGTGTGCATGACCGGTTCTCGACAAATGTTGCCGATACGATGGCGAAGGCGTGAGGCGAGTCCCCACTGGAAAACCGAATTCGGCGAGCCAGATTTTCCGCCGGCCGCCAAAAAAAAGCGCCCGGGAGGGCGCCTTGGTCAGTCTTCGGTGAATAATGGTAGTTCCGCCAGTGGGGAGGCATCCGGGTCGAAGATCAGTAGGCGGGTGTCTGCCTGGCCTGCCAGCATCAACAGCTGGATTAGCACTGGCGGGACATGGTCATCGCGCATGCGCGCGCAGACTTCGCTGGCGCTCCAGCCGATACTGCTGGCTTCATGTGCCGCTATCCAGGGTGTCGAGTACAGCTTGCACCCCACGGCATGGCTACTGTTGAGCTCGAAGCACTCGAAGAGGCCTGCTGGCGAATTACACCAAGCGCGTACTTGCAGGTACTCGAACTCTTCTGCGGGCAGATGCGCGCTGCTGATTTCCCTGCTGCGGCTGTAGTGCCCGGTGGCAAAGGACAGTTGTTCGATCAGGTTTTGCGCAGCTTCCACGTTGCCGAGGTCGCCGATATGCATGGGGCGTCCGAGCTGATTGCTCATGATCTGGTAGAGCACAGTGCTCACCAGACCGTCGGCCGGGCAGCGCATGCGCACAAACTCGGGTACGCACACACCGTCGGTGATCACCGCGACGTCGTCATCGAACAGGCACGGCTGCAGATTGATGGCTTCATTGGGCAGCTCGTTCTGCGCCGGATGCAGCGCGCGGTAGCACGGCGGGCAATCGTCGGCATAGCTGATCTGCAGGACACGCTCGTAGCGCAAGTCTTGGAAACCGCGAAGAAACGGATTGGGCAGGGAAGGGTGCATGGTGGTTCTCCGAAAGCGCCGAGGCCACCCCGAACGGGCGGTGACCTCATGGGCAAAGTGGGCTGTCAGATCCAGCCGTGTTCGGCCAACGAAAGCGGGGTGCCTTCTCCGACGATGATGTGGTCCAGGACGCGTACCTCGACCAGGGCCAAGGCCTCGGTCAGGCGGGTGGTGAGCACCCGATCGGCGCCGCTCGGTTCCGAGCAGCCGGAGGGGTGGTTGTGGCTGAAAATCACGGCGGCGGCATTGTGTTCGAGTGCCTTGATGACCACCTCGCGGGGATACACGGAGGCACCGTCAATGCTGCCGGTGAAGAGGATGTCGAAGCTCAGCACACGGTGGCGCGAGTCCAGGCAGAGTAGGGCAAACACCTCGTGGTGGTAGGGAGCGAGCTGCAGTTTCAAGTAGCCTGCGGCATCGGCGGGGGTTACCAGCACCTCGCCGCGCTGGAAGTGACGCTGGTTCAGCAACTGCAGGGCCTCGGTGATCAGCGCATCCTCACGGGCGCGTTGGGCCATTACGGCGTCGAGTGGCTCGACCAGGTTCAAGACAGTGTTCATGGGCAATTCCTCGTGGCAGATGGAGCGCCCCCTGGGGGAGTGCCCCAGGCTGGTTTAGGTGTGTGATCAAAGGCGGGTGAAGCGATGTCGAGTGCCGTGCAGCGGGCTTTGGCAGCCATCGCACGGTTGCGTGGAAAAGGCCTCGATCCCGGCGCCGGTGTGCGGGTCGAAGTCGGCGCTCAGGGGTAGCAGGGCCTGCAGTTGCGCGCGCATGTGGGTGATGCGTTGCTCGACTTCAGCGTCGCTGTAGTACAACGACAGCGCGCTGAAGTCGTCGTAGGCGACCGCCTGCAGGCAGTCCTCGCAGAGCCAGAAGCTTTCCATAGCGACCTCCGACCGGAATGAACAACAGGCGCTCTTGAGAGCGCCTGCTGCGGGCGGCCAACCTGCCTCAGGCAGACTGACGTGCGGCAGTGGATTTACGTGCGGCGGGCGGTGTTGGCTGGCCTTGAGCGGTCTCACCGTCGCTGTCCGCCTGTTCCGACCCTGCTGAATCAGCAGCCTCAGGGGCGGCGGAAGCGTCGGTCCGAGCCGGCGCACGGTAGCTGAACTGGCCATCGACCTTGATCCACTCGATGAAGATCAGTCGGCCTTTGAGGCTGGCGCCGGGTTGCCCCTTGCGTTCGCCTTTCTCGTACATGAAGGGATCGACCCAGAGATCGCCGATGCGAAACGCGATGAGGACCTTGCGTTCAGCGCGGACGTCTTCCAGGTGCTCACGGATCAGCCGGTCGGCTTCGCCGCTGGCGACCTTACAGTCGAAGCGGGTGTACTCGACGTCGTCCGAGGCACCGTGCAAGGCAGCGATGTCACAGGCCATGAACGCTTGGCCACGGCGAACGGGGACTTCGCGAACACGGTTGAGGTAACCGATGCCTTGGGTGTGCAGGTTGAAGTAGGTGGTGGGGGCGTTATTGCTTGCAGTAGTCATGATGGAGCTCCTGTTCAGCAGAAACGCGGACATCCACCGGCCCTGGCGGCTGGTGAGTTCCGCAAGGGGAGGTGCAAACACATGATCGGTAGAGAAGGCGCTCATCACCGACGGGACGGTGACCGTGCGAGCTGCCGAGCGCGAGTCGCACTTTGGGGGAGAACCACCCGAAACGGGCGTAGCCTTGAAGGTCCTGGCTACCTGGGTGCTGTCAACGACAGCGGTGTGCAGCTCATCTATAAAACGCGCACTAGAGCCCGTCAACCGTGAAGTGCCGGCAGCTCGAGCAAGTGGAACTCGGTGGTCTTCAGTGGATTATCAGCGGCGAAAAAATAGCCCGACGGTCATCAGGCTAGGAGGAGTTGGACCACCTTTGACCCGGCGATGTGGCACCGAAGTCCGTCGCAGACCTCCACTGCCGATTCACCTGGATCAACCGACCCTTGTCGTGGCCTGGGTCGGAATCAACTGGCACGCATCCGCGCACAAAAGGTACCCAGTGTTTCGCCGGCGGGCACCGGAGCTGAGCATCGTCGCCGAAGCGGATGACCCCTGAGGCCTGGTACAGGCCGCATGGGTCATCCGCCTGGGGGACTTGGAACGCTGAGAAGTCATCCGCAGATGCGCTGAAGTGTGGCTCCGAACTCTAGGAGTCTGACCGAGCTGCCCGGAGCGAATCGGTCTTGGTCGCCAAGCGGCGAGGGGCCAGATCACTACACCAGCGCTGTGGTGTGCCGTCAAGTCATGCATTTTTCGCCCGTCGGGATTTCGCCACCGGCTTGGTGCCCTTGCATTCGGGGTTGCGGATGCACGACCAGAAGCTGCCGGTGCGACCTTTGCGCTGGCGCATGGCGCTGCGGCACACGGGGCAGAATGGACCCTTGCTGGGTGGCGGGCGCAGGGTGAGGGTGGTGTTACTGCGCACCAATCGGGTCAGCCAGTCTGTCTGCTTGGTGAGAAAGGTCTCGACGCTCAGCTGGCCCGACTCGATGCGGTCCAGCGCCTGCTCCCACAGCGCGGTCATGACCGGGTCGGCCACCTCCGGTGGCACCGCTTCGATCAGGGTATGCGCTGCGGCTGAGGCGGCCAGGCTGCGTTTCTTTTTGGTCAGGTAACCGTGGTCGATCAGGCCCTCGATGATGGCCGCGCGGGTGGCTTCAGTGCCAAGCCCGCAACTGTCCTTGAGCTTCTGCTTGAGGCGCGGATCGGCCACCTGGTTGGCGATGGTTTTCATTGCTTTGACCAGGGTGCCTTCGGTGTAGGCCTTAGGCGGCTGCGTGCGCTGTGCGTTGAGCGTGGCGTCGATCAGCGCCACCGTCGCGGATTCACGCAACGTCGGCAATCGCTGCGCCTGTTCGGCCGGCTCGTTGCCGTCGGCCTCGTTGATCACCGCCTTCCAGCCGCGAACCAGAATCTGTTTGCCGCGCGCCAGCAACTGGTCGGATTGGCTGTGCAGCTGCGTCTGGGTTTTCAGGTACTCGTGCTCAGGCAAGAACTGCGCGAGGTAGCGGGCGCGGATCAACGCATAGACTGCCCGCTCGCGCTCGGAGAGCTGCGCCAGATCCAGCGACACGGCAGTGGGAATGATGCCGTGGTGCGCGGTGATCTTGCTGCTGTTCCAGGCGCGGGAGCGGCGGCAGGGGTCCACCTCTTTTAGAACTGCCCCCAGCGAAGGCGCGGCGGTGGCCAGGGCGTGGAGGACACGCGGCACTTCATCGAGCATGCTGTCCGGCAGGTAGCCGCAATCGGTCCGCGGGTAGGTCGTCGCCTTGTGGGTCTCGTACAGGGCCTGGGCGGTGGTCAGGGTCTCCTGTGCACTGAGCCCGAGCTTGGCCGAGCAGATCTCTTGCAGCGTGCTCAGGTCGAACGGCAGCGGTGGGCCTTCGCGCACGCGCTCGACTTCGACGCTGTCGATCTGCGCGGAGCCGGCTTGAGTGAGGCGCCTGAGCGTATCCTTCGCGGCAGTTTCGTCGATGCAACGTCCAACCGCATCGCTGACTGCGGCCGGGGGCTGCCAACGCGCGTGAAAGCGGATCCTGTCCTGCTCCAGGTGCGCCTCGACGGTCCAGAATGGCTGCGGCACAAAGCTCGCGATCGCCCGGTCGCGCTCGACCACCAGGCGCAGGGTTGGCGTCTGCACGCGTCCCACCGGCAGCAGACCATCGAAGCCGGCGCGGCGGCCGAGCAGCGTGAATAGCCGGCTCAGGTTGATGCCGACCAACCAGTCGGCACGGGAGCGGGCCAGCGCACAGTGGTACAGCGGCAGGGTTAGCTCACCCGGACGCAAGCTGGCCAAGGCTCGGCGGATCGAAGCCTCATCCAGGGCGGAGAGCCACAGGCGCAGAATCGGCCCCTGGTACCGACAGCGCTCGAGAATCTCCCGGGCGATCATCTCGCCCTCGCGGTCGGCGTCGGTGGCTATAACTACCTCGCTGCAGGTGCGCAGCAGCTGGCTGATCACCTTGAGCTGACTGGCGACTTTCGGTTTAACCACCAATTGCCAACGGCTGGGAATGATCGGCAGGTCGTCCAGCGACCAGCGCTTGTAATCGCCATAGGCTTCAGGCGGCGCAGTTTCCAGCAGATGGCCGACGCACCAGGTGACGGTGATGTTCTGGCCCAGCAGGCAGCCATCGCCGCGGCGGCTGGCCTGCAGCACCCGGGCGATGTCGCGGGCTTGGGATGGTTTCTCGCAGATGAACAGGCGCATACACGGGCCCTCTCGGTGGGTACCGACAGGGTGGGAGTGTGGTCAAGAAACGCCAGGGTAAATCCGAAGGTGCCGAGCTCATATCGGCGGGCGAGCGTTACTTGCGTTGCGCCAGATGGGACGCCAGGGTTTGCAGTAACTCCAGGGTAAATTGCTTATCGGCTTCACCGAGGACCTTGATGATCGACGTGATCTGCTCACTCTGGTCCTGGGGCCGTGGACTGATCGCCAGCAGCAGCTCATCAGCGGGACAGCCATACAGGTCGGCTAACTGCAGCAGCTTGGTCACGGACAACTCAACCAGGCCACGTTCCAGGCGCGACACAGCTTCACCGGTGATGTGCAAGTGATCGCCAACCTGGTCTTGGGTCAGGCCACGCGCGCGGCGATACTTCGCTAACTGGCGGCCAATGTGATGTGGGCTAGGCTCTTTGACTGGCAATGGGGGTTCTCCAATTCAACCCATATGGTTGACCAGTAACCCAAAGATATGAACGATCCAAAAGGTTGACTGCCAACCCAATAAGTCGTATCACCGAAAAATAGACGTATGACCTACCCGTCACTACGGAGGCAGCGACTTGCACGGATCCCACCAGAGTGAGGCAGATGCGTTAGCGATCAAGGCCTACGAGCTGTTCATGGCCACCCATCTGGAACCGGACAATGGGGAGGCACGCGCCCGGTTGATTGCCTGGGTACAGGAGAGTCCGGCGCACTGGCGGGCATTCCTTGCCCTGGACCAGTACCTCGCGGAAGTGAAGCAAATGCTGGAGAGTGAGCGGCGCGGGAATGCCCGGCGAGAGTGATCACAACGCGGCCGCCAGTGTTGCCCGCTGAGCTGTCTGCACCGTTCCAGTGATTTCGCGCTGCGGGGGGCGGTTCCACTGAGTACCACGCACTTATCCGGACTTGCGCGGCGCTTTCTTGCCACTTCCCTTGCGCGGAGAACTGGCGTTGTCGCTATCCTTCACGCGCATGGTCACCGAGGCCAGGCGGTGCGGCAGGATACCGATGCGCCGGGCCTCCACCTTGAACGTCACTCGCGCGTTGTCTTCGCTGTCCTCCCATTCCTCCTTGACCGTCCGCCCCTCGACCAGGATGCGCATGCCCTTCTGGTACAGCGTGCTCCAGTGTTCGGCGTCGCGGTTCCAGAGCTCAACTGGCGCCCAATAGCCGCCACGATCCTCGTAGCCGCCTTCACGCGGTACCGGGTTGTCGAAATAGACATTCAGCCGCAGCAGGCGCCGCGGTTCATCCGGGTTGGTGTTGAACTCCTGATACTCAGGAACGCTGCCGATGTTGCCTTCACCAACAAACAAAGTACTCATGCGGGATACTCCTGGGTGGGGGAACGAGTTAGGGCGAGCTCGGCGACCTCGAGCTTGCTGACACCGGCGATGGCCTGGCGATACAGTGACTGCAGGCTGCTCATCTGCAGGTTCAGCACAACGCGGTTGGTCTCCAGCTGATACAGAGCCTGACGCAGTTCAGGGTGCAGACGCGGATGAACCACCGCCTCCTGCCACACCTGCACTCCCATGCGCTGGAAGTCCGGGCTGCGCCAGCGCAGGAAGTCAGTGCCCGTCGCGCTGTGCTGGACGACTAAGCGCAGGTCCAGCAACGAGAAGGGGGGCTGCGCCATGATCGCGAGCATCACTGCCATCAACTCGGCGACCTGGATGCGCAGGCGCAGGAGCGTCTCGGCGAACTGCTGCAGATCCCCCTTACCCTTAAAAGGCTTTAAAAGGCCTTTTAGGGAGGCACCTTGTGCGAACCCGCGGTAGACATCCGTTGACAAGCACCGGGCGATGGCTTCGGCCAGGGTCATGCATCACCCCCTTCAATGGCGGCGTCCGGGGTGGGTTGTTCAACGAGCGTTGGCGTGCTGGGGCTTTCGATTTCCGGCGTAGCGTTGCTGCGGGCGATCGGCGGGGCGAACTGGGAGCGGCGCGTCCCTTTCAGAATGTCCTGCGGAGGGATACCGAACTTGTCGATAGCTTCGCGGGCGCGGGCGTTGTTGGCTGCCATGTCGTCCCGACTCACCCCGGCCAGGCGGTAGCGCTGCGCCAGGCCGAACAAGCTGCGCAGCAGATGTGCACCGCCATCGATCCAGGATTCCATGTCGCCCCGGCCGATCAGCGCCGTGTGGTGGGCGAGCAGCACCCGCCGGACCAGGGTGTCGTAGTCGGTGAGCAGGTAGATCGCGAGAAAGCCCAGCTGGCTGCCGATGAACAGCGGCAGGGTGACGGGATGGATGTTGAGGTTATCGCCGACATCGACCTGAGTGGGCAGGGCACGTTCCACTCCGCTGATCTGTTGCGTCAGTGTGGCCATGTCGACCCTGGCCTGCAGCAGCTTTTCCTCCAACTGCAGCATGAACCAGTCCGCGTACGGATCGCCCTGGCTGCTGGCGTGCTTGAGCAGGTTGGTGACGCTGATGTAGCCGGGCATTCCCAGGATCGGGTGTACACCTTCCTGGCCGCTGCGCCCTTGCCACAGTCGTGCCGCATGGTGGGTGTGCAGGGTGAGGGTGATGCTGCTGCGCAGGGAGCCCAGGTTGAGTTGGTAGTGATCGACCATCGCCGGTACCTCGCCGTCGGAATGACGCCGACGATGGGCCAATCCCTGGCTGGCGACGCGGATCAACGCGAAGATGGCTCGCTCGCATTTTCAAGAGGTGGACGTTCTTGGAATCGATGGCATAGGCATGGAATCCACCGAGATCCAGTCCTAAGTTGTGACGCCGGTGCCGCGACACCGCTGTTTCAGTTCCTCCAGGCAGGAGAGGGCGAGTGGCGAGACGGTGCGTTGACCGCCGCGCTTGGGTCGTTCGCTGGGTGGCTCCCCTGGCACAGGCTTCGCTGGGCGTGAGGGCGTGGTCGCGGGTGCCTCTGTTTCGGTGCGGGCGGCCCATAGGGTGAACTCGCCTTGGCAGGCGCGCTTGATCAAGCCCATCAGGTAGGCGACGGGTTTTCGGATCTCACCGCGGGCGCAGCGCACCGCCGCTTCATTGATCACGGCTTGTTGCTGTTCCGGCTCGAGCTGACGCATTGCCTGGGAGGCCATGCGTCGCTCGTTCGGGTTCAGCGGTAAATCCCCGGGCCATCGTGCTCGGCCAAACTCCACCTGCGCCAGTACCGTACTTTTTTTGCTTTTGTCTTTCTGTACTGTACGGCCAGCGTCGGCATTCCGAACCACAGCCAAATCCGGTGCATTGCCGCAGGGTTCGGGAACTGTTGCCCCAGCCGGGGAATTCCGAACGGGGTCGTGTGCGCCAGTTTCGGAATTCTTTATAACTACTTCTTCGCTCATCAGCGGCAGCTTTTGCTGTTGGGCCGGCGGCAGCGAGCCGAGTCTGTCCTTGTCGCGCAGGGCAACCTGCGGATCGGCTTGGATTTCCGCGATCACATGCTGCGCCACGTCCCGCACTCCTTTGGTGGCATGGGAGAGGTTCTGTTGCAGCAGCGCCGCGTAGCCGGTGTCCAGCTCCAGCTGCTCGGCAGGGGTCAACGGATCGCCGTGCAGCACGTAGACGCAGCCACGCAGGCAGCCGTGGGCGTCGCGCGAGCGGTCGACCAGGCTGAGCCAGCGGGTGGTGCGCAAAACGTTGAGCGCTCGAGCGATGGTTTCGCGCGACGCCAGGGTGCCGCAGGGACTGGTCGCCAGATAGGGCTGCAGGTCCTGGTAGCGCGGCGTCTTGACCTGGCGCTCGGTGATCAGCCAGCGCAGTACTTGCCAGGTGTTACGCTCCAGTGGTGTCAGCCGGCGATCCAGCAACAAGGTCTGCGGCAGTGGGTTGTTGTCGCCGTAGTAGATCGTGCGCACCGCTGGCTCCTCGGCCGATGCAGTTAATTTGGCCTGCGCCGCGTACCACTCATTACGGCGCCGAAGTGTGTCGTAGCACTGGCGCACCACATCCTGCCAGTCGACCTCGTAGAAACTCAGCATGGTGTGCCTCCGTAAAGCTCGACCTGTTGCCAGACCAGCATCAGGCTGATGTGTTGTTCCTCGGCCAGCATCATCATGGTGTCCAGCGGATCGTTGTCCGGGTCCTCCGCCCGCAACTGACTCCAGCGATTCCACACCGCATGCTCCTGCGTTTCGCTGAGCTGGACCGGGCGACCGCGATGGGTCTCGATCTTCAGCATGCGTCGACGCAGCGCAGTTTCCGAATGGTCCAGGCCAAAGTAGCGGTACATGATGTTGGAGCTCGCGCCCAACTTGAGCGCCCGATTGATCAACCGCTCGTTCTGCTCGTCGCGCTCGGCCTGGACGATCAGGCGGCGTAGCACGGTGGTGTCGACTTTCACCTCGACCCAGGCGATCGACGAGTGCGCCAGGTGGGACAAGGTGGTTGGCGTCAGTGACTGCAGGACCTCAATGTCCTCATCGGCAAGACCCAGGGCTTTGCAGCGCTGCAGGCGGCCGTGGCGCAGCTCATGCAATACCTGGTTCAACATGGCATGGTTCAACAGATTGAAAGTCGTGCTCATGAGGTTGCTCCTCACGTTATCGAGTGGATGACAGCGTTAGCGCTATCAGCTGACGGGCGTGGCGGATCAGCGTGAACAGCTGTTCCAGCTGGGCGTCGGGAAGACGTTCAAGCCCGACCGTCAGGGCTGGGCGGTCGGTGAAGGGCAGGTCATAGGCACCGATCAGCAGCTGACCAAACAGCGCCGCGGGCAACTGCTGACGTTGCTTCCAGGTCACGTCGTCCTGCAGGCGCAGCAGGGCTGAGAGCAGCAGCTGAATACCGGTATGCCGCGGGCTGAGTCGTTCGCTATGCCCCGGTGAAAGCGTGAAGCCCAGGCCGTCTGCGTGCGGGCTGACCATGGCACCGGCGTCTGCGTAAGCGGCAAGCTCGGCGGCCAGGGTGGCGCAACTCGTGCGCAAGGTGCTGATATTGTCCAGTGACGCTGGGGGGAATGGCGCCGCACCGACCGTACTGGGAGCTTCCTCGAACTGTTCCAGGGGCTTTTCCAGCAATGGCTCGTCACCCAGCGCCTGGCGTATCTCGGGCAGGCGTAGTGCTGGCCGCGGAAGGGTGTCTCCGTCAGTCTGGTCTGGCTCAGGATTGGGCCCTGCGGTCGACGTTTCCGGTGGATGATCAGGTGTCGGCGAGGGCACATGGGGCTCGCCAGCTGGATTGGTTGGAAAGGCAGGAGTGCCGTCCGTAGAGGGCAGCGAGGGATGTTGCACCTGGTGCAACTCCAGAGCCAACAGACGAGGCGTCTGCTCCAGGCTCACCGCCATCTTGGCAATCAATTCATCCTGCAGCTCACTCGAATCCAGCTCGGGCTTCTCACTGTCGAACGCTGACAACACTTCAAACCACAGCAGCGGGAACTGCTCGGAGCTACCGAAATACTGGTTCCAGATCGACTCCGCCCGCCGCCGCAAGCTGATAAGGCGTCCGATGGCGGGTTTCCCCAGACCCGCATAAAGCACCTGCGGAATGACGGGGAGCAGGTGCTCCAGCGCGTCGAACATGCGACTGATGTGCGATTGCGAGATGGGATAGCCACCCTCACTCAAGCGCGTCGCGAGTTCGCGTTGGGTGAGGTGGGCGTCCCCTTGCTGAAACATGTCTTGGAGTTTTGCCACGGCGAGGGCCCGCTCGATGAACGTCAACTGACCATGCAGGTCGCTCTCGGCTAGGTGCCCGAGCAAGGCATGTGACTCGGACTGCCAGGGCCGAAACAAGCAATGGATACGGAAGAACCGCTCTTCGCGCGTTTCCTGCCACAGCTCGCCGAGGATGCTTAGGCGCGTGTTGCCGCCGTTACGGATGATGAAATGCGATTCATCGGGGCGGCGGGTGATGGCGGGTGGCTGATCCAGGCCGCGCTCGCGGATTGAAGCCTTGATGTCGTCATAAAGTGGGTTGCGCACCACACGCGGGTTAAGCTCGTAGGGCCGCAGTTGCTCAAGGCTGACCACCATCGGCGTGTCGCCGACGGGGGCTGCTGCGAGGTCGCGGCCATGCTTCTGCGAAAAGTGCGCCTGTTGCAGTTGGCGGGTGATGTCTTCAGAGGTCGGCGGCTTCATCACTCATCCTCCGATCAGCCGCGACTGATCAGCTGGCGCTCGGCAGCGGCCGGGGTGCCAGGTGTTGGCGCGGCAAGAGCGCCGATCTGCTCGGACCACTTCGGGAACAGCTCGATGGCCAAGCCGCGCATGACCTCAGCGGCGCAAGGAGTGCGACTGCCGGGCGGAGGGGTGAACTCCACGCGGTGCACGGGCAGGCCCAACGAGGCGGCATTCGGATAAGCCACGCGGTTGGGGATCACCGTGCTGCAGACACTGACATGAGGGTCAGCCTGAAAAGAGGCTTGCAGGCTCTGCATGATCAAGCGCGTATCGCGGCGATTGGCGTTGACCTGGTTGAGCAGCAGCCGCACCGACGGCAAGGCCACGCCAATGCAGCGGTAGGGCTCCAGCTCTTCAAACAGGCCCAGCGTGCCCCGGCGCAGCTCGCGCGCGGCGAGCATTTCTGGTGGGACCGGGCACAGGGCGCAATCGGAGGCGAGGATGACCATCTCCACGACCACGCTGCGCGCACCCTGGGTGTCGATGATCAGCACATCGTAATGATCCTCCAAGGCAGGCAGTAGGTTGCGCAGGCGCAGCCGGCCATCGGCCGCATGCAGCAGCAGAGTGCTGATATGCCCGGCGCGGTCGTTGGACACGACAAGGTCCAGGTGCTGGATGACGGTGGTGGATATCACCTGTTCAGCCGCCGTGAGCCGCAGTGCAATGAGCTCGTAGCTGCCGGCCTCACGGGACTCGCACAAGGCGTAGTAGCT
This sequence comes from Pseudomonas sp. ZL2, assembly GCF_054788455.1. Lineage (NCBI taxonomy): Bacteria > Pseudomonadati > Pseudomonadota > Gammaproteobacteria > Pseudomonadales > Pseudomonadaceae > Pseudomonas > Pseudomonas sp. ZL2. The sequence goes on from NZ_JBGOGX010000008.1 coordinate 108,549, forward strand.
GGACAACGTCGGTTGGCTGTCCAGATCCAGCAGCAGGACCCTTAGCCCCGCATCGGCGAGTACGCCGCCCAGATTGGCGGCGACGGTGGTCTTGCCCGCGCCACCTTTGGTCGAGATCAGCGAGAGGACGTCCATGATTTAGTCCCCCGTGGACAGTCGGTCCTGGACCCACTGTTCGATTTCCAGTGAGTCCCAACCGACGGCACGGGTGCCGATGCGCCGGCATTGCGGGAACTGGCCGGCCTTCATCAGGTTGTAGATGTGCGAACGCTTGAAGCCAGTTTTCTGCTCCACTTCATCGCGGCGCATGATGTGACGGTCCACTGGCAGTGGGGCTGGGGTGGTCGGTTGCATGATGTCACTCCGTAGCACCGGGTGGCGCGTGGTGGGATGTGACAGTCAGTGAAGGTCGGAAGAGGGGTAAAAACATTGTCAGGCAATGACGGGCATTGCCTGACAATGCGGCGTCAACCCCGTCCTGCCTGGGCTAAATGACGGCGAGCGTCGGCAAATCGCCGATCGATGGTACTTTTGCTCAGGCCATCCACTCCAGGAAATCGCAGCAGAATGGCTTGGACCAAAGCGGCCTGGCTTGGGTAGATCGATTGCATCTTGCCGCTTTTGGTTTTCCCTAGCGTGGCCTCGAGCATTGCGCCGATCAGCGTGTTGTGCATGACTTCAGAGGTCTCGGACGGGATGCCAAGTGAATCGAGTCGCGCTTTCAGCTTGTTGTTGAGCGTGCTGAGGGCTGACATTTCATCAGCGGTGGCAGAATAGGTTTGCTGCAGCTGCTCAATCTTATGTAGGGCAAAGTCGAGTTCGGCTTGTTTCGCTAAATGGGCATTCAGGCTTACGCATCCCGAGTGATCAACGTTTTGGGAAAACAGAAAGGCGGGTTTCTGATCTGGGTGGCTGCGTACGAACCAGACCAGGAGATCGGTGCGCCGAACGGAGTAGTACACCCGGTGTAAGTGACTATCCGAAGTAATCGGGTGTCCCAAGTAGGTTGCTGGCAATTCGCCGCTGAGAATGGCGTCGTAGATGCACTCGACGTAGTCGTGCAGACTCGGCCACTGCGGAAAATGCTTGCGCAGGCTGCCTGGCTGGGAAAGGTCTACCTGAAGAATTTCGTCTTCGTGGTCGGATAGGTCACACCACAGAATTGCGGCATCAATGGGATGGTAGGAGCTTCTGATCGAGATCATGGCACATAGCCTCCTGCTGCGTTCGTCCTAGAATCGCTGGCGGGGGGCTTCTATTCTGGCCCCTGTCGAGCGAGCCGGGTTCCGAAAGACCTTTTTCGGATCACAAAGTTGGTGACCACGCAATGTTCATTTGGTTCGGCTGAAGAAAACCGATCACGACAGGTTTTGGTACGACTAACTATTAGCATCATTCTGCCCAGAAAGCATTTTCCTGCCTACAGGGTTGTGATTGTAATCTTTGTACCTGTTACGCAGTACAAAAATACAGGGGAGTAGTGCGACGAGATTTGTAAGTTGCTGCGAGAGGCTAACGTTCGAGAATGCTGAAGTCTCGAACCTGGCAGGCGATTTTGGCCGTTCTTGCACTTGGGCGCGGTACATGGGAGGTCAGGTGAGCGACGCGGAGCGGTCTCAGCAGGCGGCGCTGCGGGCCAGCACCACGCGCCGCTACGTCCAGGCCATCGAGCACTTCGAAGGGGAGTGGGGCGGCTTGCTGCCGACGTCCAGCGCCAGCGTGGTTCGCTACATGGCGGCCTATGGTGCCCAGCTGAGCGCCAGCACTCTGCGCACGCACCTGGCGGCGCTGGCCCAGTGGCACCAGCAACGCGGTTTCACTGACCCGACCAAGGCGGCGCAGGTGCGCGATACCCTGCGTGGCATTCAGGCGCTGCATCCACAACCGGTCAAACAGGCGCCAGCGTTGCAACTGCAAGTCCTCGAAGCCAGCATCGAGGGGCTGAGTGCTATTTGCATAGTGGGCAGCCGGCGCGGCGTCTGCGGGCTGCGTGTGATCAGGCGTTGATCCTGCTGGGGTTCTGGCGCGCCTTTCGTGGCGAAGAGCTGTACCGGCTGCAGGCCGAGCATGTGCGGATTGAGGTGAGTGCTGCTTTGCTGGCGCGATAGCTGTACCAGCCACCCAGGCGGTTGTCGCTAATTGAGCCTATTCGCGCTGACAGGGCGGCAAACGTTGCGGGCTGGTGCTTCAGCAGCGGCAATAGGTGCTTGAGCAACAAAATGGGGGGCAAAAGAGTTTGTGGCGAAGCTGGCCTGCAGACTGGCCAGGTCAAGCTGTGCGAGTTTTTTTTCGACGCGTGCCGTCGTGTCGTGCAACACACCCACTGTGCTGATCACCAGATGTAGTTGCTTGCAAGTTGCGCCGATTTGCCGAGCCAGTTGCTCCAGCGCCCTTTCGTCGCGCGCGTCGCAGTCGATGCGGATCAGGCGTCGGCCATGTTCATGGGAGAGCGCCTCTAGCTCGTTACTGTGGGTCGCTTGGCGCGAGACGGCGAATACCTGTACTACGTCATCGCGCGCTAGCAACTGTGAGCAAAGCGCAAGGCCAATGCCTTGGCTGGCTCCGCAGACAACAGCGTTTGCTGCCACACGTAGATCGGCGATCAGTGTCATATGGCGCTCCCAGCAAGAGGTTGCCGCGGTGTGGCTCCCGGGTCAGACGAAATTGAGCCTTTCTTCCGATAGTTATACATTAATCTGTACATTGAAATATACTTGTACAGTATTTTGTCTTCCCGGTGTCTCGCACATGGCAAGCAGAACTTCAGCACTCAGCCTATTCGCCTTGGCCGTTCTAATGACGATCACGCAACCCGCATCTTCAGACTGGCAGCCTTCACTGCCAGGGGCGCGTTTGGCTGGCAGCGGCGATTTCACCTGGTTCGGGCTGCATCTTTATACCGCCCGCCTGTGGAACGCCGGTTCCACGTGGAGTTGGCACGAGCCGTTTGCCCTAGAGCTGATCTACCATCGGGCGTTGTCCCGGGACACGCTGGTGCAGGCCAGTGTCGATGAAATGCGCCGCCTGGCTGACAAACCAATAAATGCAGAGATCTTGAAGAGATGGTCACAAGCGATGCGCGAAGCGTTTGTGGATGTGCGGCCTGGCATGCGCATCACCGGGCTTTACATGCCGGGCCGAGGTTGCCGCTTCTATGTCGATGGCCAACTGAGCCTTGAAGTCATCGAGCCGGCTTTCTCCCGCGCGTTCTTCGCCATTTGGCTCGATCCCCGGGCCCGCGATCCGCAATTGCGCCAGCGCCTGCTCGGGCTGGCCGGGAACGACCGAGTAGACTGAAACATGTACAAAGCGCTTTTGTTGATTAGTTGCCTGTTACTGGGCAGTTGCGGAAACGTCGACGTGGCGCATTACGCTGCAGAGCAGCCGCGCCTGGACCTTGCAGCGTTTTTCTCGCGGCCTGTGCATGCCTGGGGCATGTTCCAGAAGCGCTCGGGAGCGGTCGTCAAGCGCTTTGAAGTGCGTATCTACAGCCGCCGTGAGGGCGAACGTCTGATCCTCGACGAGCATTTTCTATACAGCGACGGTACGCGCCAGCAGAGAACCTGGACCCTGAGCCCGGACGGCCCCGATCGCTGGCGCGGTACCGCTGGTGACGTGATTGGCGAGGCCACCGGTGAAATGGCGGGTAATGCGTTGCGCTGGCGCTACCGCCTGGACCTGCCTGTTGATGGGCGGAACTGGGAGGTGGACCTGGATGACTGGATGTACCTGATCGACGAAGACACTCTCATTAACCGCTCTAGCATGAGCAAACTCGGTGTGGAGGTTGGGCAGATAACCTTGTTTTTCCGCCGCTTGCCGGAGGGCACACGATGAACCTGAAGCAGCTGATCGAGTCGGCGAGCGCTGGCGATATCAATGAGCTTGAAATTCTGTCACTTGAGGGGGGCTTTTACGTGTTGCGCGTGTTGACTGACACCGGGCCCTGTTCTTTGTGCGACGCGAACAGCGACATCCTGCGCCTGCGTTCGACCAGCGAGTTGCGGCAATTGCTAGTCGATGTGCCTCCCGTGCCGTGCATGCTGGTGCAGCATGAGGTGCACGACGAAATGTGCGGTCAGCACACAGGTCCTGTTGCCCCACGGCGGGTGCCGTTTACGCTAGCCAGTCAGTGGTAGTGCATGGGAGACGCCTGGGCCTGGTGCTGGGCGATCAGCTGTCTTTTGACCTCGCGCTGTTGCGCGCCCTGGACCCTGCGCGCGACGCGCTACTGATGGCTGAGGTCGAGTGTGAAGCACGCTATGTACCGCATCATCCGCAGAAGATTGTGCTGATATTCAGCGCAATGCGCCATTTCGCTCAGGCCTTGCGCGAGCGGGGCTGGACGGTGCATTACCAGCAACTGGATACGCCGGGCAACAGCGGCAGTATCGCCGGGGAGCTACAGCGCTGGCAGGCTGCACTGCATGCAGACGAAGTGCATGTAACCGAGTGTGGCGAATGGCGGCTGGAACAGGCGTTACGCGATGCCGGGTTGCCGCTGGTGTGGCATCGAGACACCCGCTTTCTATGCTCGCGCGAAGCGTTCGCGCGTTGGTCCGCTGGGCGTAAGCACTTGCGAATGGAGCACTTCTATCGGGGAATGCGCAAGCGTTGTGGCCTGCTGCTGGAACCTGACGGTAGCCCTGCCGGAGGTGCCTGGAATTTTGATGGCGACAATCGTAAGCGACTGCCGCCTGGCCTGCGTGGGCCGATCCCGGCGCCATATGCTCATGACGCGATCACTGCGGCAGTTGTGACCTTGGTACGTGAGCGCTTTGCCGACCATTACGGTGTAGTCGATACCTTTGACTACCCGGTCACTCATGACCAGGCCCAGCAGCTCTGGGAGCACTTTCTTGAGTTCAGTCTTGCCGACTTCGGTGACTATCAGGATGCGATGGCTGAGGGCGAGCCATACCTGTTTCATGCGCGCATCAGTGCAGCGCTGAATATCGGCCTGCTGGATGTGCGTCGGCTGTGTGTCGACGTCGAGCGCGCCTGGTGCGAGGGGAGGGTACCGCTCAACGCTGCCGAAGGCTTTATCCGCCAGTTGATCGGCTGGCGCGAATATGTGCGCGGTATCTACTGGCTACGCATGCCCGAATACGCCGCGTTGAATTACTTGGGCAACGTTCGCTCGCTGCCCGAATTCTATTGGACGGGTCAGACCCGCATGCGCTGCATGGCCCAGGTGATTGATCAGACCCTGCAGTTGGGCTACGCGCATCATATCCAGCGCCTGATGGTCACCGGCAATTTTGCGTTACTGGCCGGTATCGCGCCGCCAGCGATATGCGAATGGTACCTGGCCGTGTACATGGACGCCTTCGACTGGGTCGAGCTGCCCAATACACTTGGCATGGTGATGCATGCAGATGGTGGTTACCTTGGCTCGAAGCCCTATTGCGCCAGCGGCCGTTATATTCAGCGTATGTCCGACCATTGCTCGTCGTGCAGTTACAAAGTCGAACACGCCGTGGAGGAGGATGCTTGTCCGTTTAATGCACTGTATTGGCATTTCCTCATCCGTCATCGCCAGTTACTGTCGAAAAAACCTCGACTGGCACTGGTCTATCGCAGCCTCGATGGCATGTCGTCGACCCGGCGCGATGCGGTGTGGCTACGTGGCCAGAGGCTGTTGGCACACCTGGATGCCGGGGAGTCGATATGAACAAGCCGTTATTGCCGAGCAAGTTCTGCGTTGTGTGTGGCTTGCCGTTCAGCTGGCGCAAGCGTTAGGTACGCTGCTGGGAGCACGTTCGCTACTGCTCTGAGCGCTGTCGCCGCTCAGCGCCACGACGCGACCCGCACGGCGAGGGGCAAGACCAAGGCCCAGATCGGCGCTAGTAGCAGGCCTGTGTCGACATCCCCCATCGGCAGATCAACGCCGGCGAGCCTGGCGCCGGCCAGATATGCCAGCGGGCCGCTGAGCATGCCCACCAGCGCCGCACGCCAGTAGGGGCGTCCTGTCCACGCCAGGCTATGGCGCAAGCCGCTGGCCAACACCAGCCACAGTAAGGCCAGCCACACAGGCAAGGGCCGCTGGTCAAAGCTGAACACCCCCACAGCGCCCAACAAACTGTCAAGCAAGCATCCAGCAAGTGCCACCCGCAAAAGCGCACGCACTTCGTCGCTACGCTCCTGACAAAGGCGCAGGTGCACAGCTAGACCAATGGGCACAATGAGCAGTAGCCATTGAACCTGTGCACCCAAGACGCATGCCCACCAGCCGACCTGAAGCCAAAGGGCATTGCCGATCATCCACCCGCGGCTCAATTTTACGTGCCCAGCAATGGCGCCCGGCGAGCCCGCGGCGTAGCCCAAAGCAACTGCGCCACGCCGATCGCGCGCTCTTCAAAGCCACCTTGGCAGTAGCAAAGGTAGAACTCCCACAAGCGCTGGAAGGTGTCGTCGTAGCCCAATTCCGTCAGTGCCGTCCGCGCTTGACGCAGATTGTCATTCCAATGACGTAGGGTACGCGCGTAGTCCAGACCGAAGTCTTCGAGGTGTACCAGGTTCAGCGCGGTCTGGCGGCTAGCGGTTTCGAGCATCACGCTCAGCGAAGGTAGCGCGCCTCCGGGGAAGATGTAGCGTTGAATGAAGTCCACCGAGCGGCGGGCCAGTGCATAGCGTTGGTCGCGAATGGTGATGGCCTGCAACAGCATCAGGCCATCGTCTTTGAGCAACGACTCACACTGGCGAAAATAGGTGGGTAGATAGCGGTGTCCGACGGCTTCGATCATCTCGATCGATACCAGTTTATCGAAACGTCCACGCAGATCACGGTAGTCCTCGCGCAACACCGTGATGCGTTGCTCCAGGCCCAGCGCCTTCACGCGTTGGCATGTATATGCGTACTGCGCTTCGGAGAGTGTGGTGGTGGTAACGCGGCAGCCGTGGCGGGTAGCGGCGTGGATGGCCAGGCTGCCCCAGCCGCTGCCAATCTCCAGAAGATGTTCGTGGGGTTTGAGCTCAAGCTTCTGGCAGATGCGCTCCAGCTTGTTCAACTGGGCCTCTTCCAGGGTTTGTTCGGCACTCTCGAACTGTGCGGCGGAGTACATCATAGTCGGGTCGAGCAATCGCTCGAACAAGGCGTTGCCCATGTCGTAATGGGCGAGAATATTGCGTCGAGCGCCTCGCCGGCTGTTCCGGTTGAGCCGGTGCAGCAAGCGCAGCAGTGGGCGCCCGAAGCGCGCCAGCCCTGCCTCCATCGCGTCGAGCACATCGAGGTTGGCAACGAACAGACGGGTAACGGCCACCAGGTCAGGACTGCGCCAATAGCCATGGATATACGCTTCCCCAGCACCGATTGAGCCATTACCGGCGATCAGGTTCCAGGTCGCGTCTTCGAGGATCTCCACCTCGGCTTGCAACTGACTGGACGGGTCGCCGAAGCCCCACTGCTGCCCCTTGCTGAGCACGCGTAGATGTCCTTGACTCAACCGCCGTAACTGAGCGAGCACGGTGTTTCGGGTGAGGCCGCCAAGGAATGGGGTGATACCGGTTGACTTGCTAACGCTCAGAGTGGGATTGGACATGATCGGGGTCCTCGCAAGGTTTACCGAGCACTAGGTCGCCCTGGCCGGCAGTGTGGTCGTGAATGGGGGTGTGCTTGAGCAAGAGACGCAGGGCTTGCCAATAAATGGATGAAACGGTGCGTAGGCTCATCCACGGAAAGGCCAAAATGTGCCGATGCAAGGTGGCGCGACTGAGTGGCTGGCGTTGCAATGCCAGATCGGCCTCGAACACTTTGTGCCCCGCACGCCAGTTCTCCATGTGGATGCGCACGCGACGCTCATCGAGGAAGAAATGCAGGCGGTAATCCATGTCCAGCGGCATGAACGGCGAGACGTGGAAGGCTTTGGTCATGGCGAATGAACGTCCCTGACCCTCCTGTACCGGCAGCACGTAGTGAAAGCGTTCGCGCCAAGGAGTGTTACGCACCTCTAGCAAGATTGCGGCTAGGTGTCCGTCAAGGTCGTGGCAAAAATAGAAACTCACGGGGTTGAACGACAACCCCCAGCATCGCGGCTGGGCGAGCAAGTGCACGGCGCCTTCGGGGCGCTGTCCGGTGGCTTGTCCCACCAACTGGCGAGCGGCCTGCGCCAATGATTGTCCCTCGTGGGTCAGCCCCGGCAGGTAGTCGGTTTCGCGCCAGCTCAGGGGCGCAAACCGCGACCGCCCCAGCCAGAGAGAGAGGCCTGTTAGCCAGGTCTGCTCGTCCAGATCCAGGTAGAGCATGCCGATTCGGTAGCGGAATGCATGGTGGTGCGGGACCATCCGCCGGTGGCTGACCCAGCCCTGGCACACACTGCTGTTCACAGGCGCTCTCCAAAGTGCTCGGCCACTTTGAGTGCGCTGAGCACGCCGTCCTCGTGAAAGCCATTGCCCCAGTAGGCTCCGCAGTAGTAACTGTTTTGCCTGCCCTGTAGTTCGCCGTGACGGGCCTGGGCTGCCAATGCTGCGAGGCTGTATTGGGGATGGGCGTATTCGAAGCGGGCCAGAATCTGCGCTGGATCCACCAGCGCGGTCTGATTGAGGCTCACACAGAACGTCGCCGGCGCTTCGATCGCTTGAAGGATGTTCATGTTGTAGGTCAGTGCGGCGGCGGCTTGTTCCTCGCCGCCCAGGCGATAGTTCCAACTGGCCCAGGCTTTGCGCCGGCGCGGCAGCAGTCGGGTGTCGGTGTGAAGCACTACGTCATTGCTGGCGTAGGTGATGGCGCTCAACACCGTCCGTTCGGCTAAACTCGGCCTTCCCAGCAGCGCCAGGGCCTGGTCGCTATGGCAGGCGAACACAACGCTGTCGAAGCGCTCCATGCCAGCCGCGCTGAAAAGGGTTACACCGCCTTCGTCACGATCGACCCGTTTGACCGGGCAGTTCAAGCGGATGCGTTCAGCAAAGGGCCGGCACAACGGCGTCACGTAGCTGCGTGAACCGCCCTCGATCACCCGCCATTGCGGGCGGTGGCTCACCGATAACAGGCCGTGATTGCGGCAGAAACGCACGAAGAACTGCAAGGGAAAAGCGAGCATGTCGGCAAGTGACATCGACCAGATCGCCGAGCCCATGGGCACGATGTAATGGTCGATGAAGCGCTGCCCATAGCCCTGCGTCTTGAGGTAGATGCCGAGGGTAGTTTCACTGTCAATACGCTGGTTATCCAGGTCAGCTAGCACCTTACGGTTAAAACGCAGGATATCGCTCAGCATGCCCCAGAATCCGGGAGACAGCAGGTTACGGCGCTGCGCGAACAACGTGTCCAAGCCATGGCCGTTGTACTCGAAGCCTCGACGCGGGTCATGCACCGAAAAGCTCATCTGCGTGGGCTGCGAGGCAACCTTCAGATGGTCGAGCAAGCGGATGAAATTGGGGTAGGTCCAGTCGTTAAACACGATGAACCCGGTATCTACCGCGTACCGCTGTCCTTGCCATTGCACATCGACGGTATGCGTATGGCCACCGATCCAGTCGGCGGCCTCAAATACCGTTACCTCGTGCCGGCGGGACAACAGGTGGGCGCAGGTTAATCCAGCGATGCCGGTGCCTATGATGGCGATACGCATGAGTTTTAGTCCTTTTGGGCACGCGCCAGGCGCTGGCCTAGCTTCAGTCGCCAGCGCAGCGGCAGGGCGCCGAGCAGGCGCAGGCTCAGCGTAAATGCAGTGGGGAAGTTAATTTCCAGTGGGCGTCGCGGCAGGCGTGCAGTGATATGTGCGGCGGCACGCTCGGCAGTCCACAACTGAGGCATGGGGAAATCGTTGCGACGGGTCAACGGCGTATCGACGAAACCAGGACTCACCAGCGTTACGGCAATTCCTTCGTTGAGCAGGTCGATGCGAAGCGATTCCACCAGGTAGCGCACGGCCGCCTTGGAGGCGCCATAAGCACCGGCACGAGGCAGCGGCAACCAGGTCACCGCACTGCCTATTACGACCAGGTGCGGGCGCTCACCGCGACGCAGCAAAGGGAGGGCCGCTGCAAGACAGTGGCTTACACCAAACAGGTTGGTGCGCACGACACGTTCGACCAGTGCTGGGTCGAAGCGCCCTGATTCGAGGTATTCGCACGTTCCGGCATTGAGGATGACCAGGTCGAGCGCCCCCCAGGTGTGCTCGATCTGTGCGATGATCCTGGAGACCTGCTTAGCGCAATCGACATCACCGACGGCCGCCAATACCTGCCCCGGATATCGTTGCATCAAGTGCGATAAGCGGTTGGCATCACGTGTACCCAAGGCAACCTGGTGCCCTTGGTCCAGCAATTGGACGGCAAGCGCGGCGCCGATTCCACTACTTGCACCCGTCAGCCAGCAACGGCTCATACCAGCCGGCCCTTGAGCCAGCGGATAGCGCCGCCCACGAATGGTACGTGCTCGTAAAGCAGTGCACCTGCGTCAAAGTAGTCCTGGTGGAAGTGAACACGCTCTTGCCATTTCAGGAAACTGCAGCCCTGTAGACTGATCAGCCTGCCATTGGCGAGTCGGGGGTGGCGAAACTCTAGCGTCCAGCGCAGGTAGCCTTGGCCCGGCTGAACTTCGTCCGCGCCGGCGAACACATAGCGGATGTCCTGTGCGTTGGCGTAAAGCTCGGTGAAGTAGACGCGAAGCGCTTGCAGGCCCTCGATCTGATGCAGCGGATCACGGAATGTCACGTTATCGCTGTACAGTTTTTCGAGCTCATCTAGGCGGTGTGCGTCAAGCCTGACAAAGCGTTCGGCGAAATACTCCAGATAGGTGGACATGCAAGGCTCCCTAAAATCCTGTACAACAATAGAATACTGTACAGGTATAGCAGGAGATTACGTCTTAATCTATACAAGTCAACGACCTTGTATAGATTTGTTGCAAGGTCAGCCGTTGCCTGATGCGAGTTGTCGACGCAAATCGGCTATCTCTGCCTCCAGTTCGCGGACCCGCTCTTCGGCGAAGACCTGTGCCGTGACATCACGCTGGATGCCGATGTAGTAAGTCAGTTCATCGGCATCGTTGTGTACGGGCGTGATAGAAAGCTCATTCCAGAACAGGCTGCCATCCTTGCGATAGTTGCGCAGCACTTGGCAGCAATGGCGCCCTTCGCGAATCGCCTTGCGGATGGCCGAAATTCCAGGTTGGTTGTGGTCTTGGCCTTGGAGGAAGCGGCAATCCTGATAGAGGATGTCGTCCGTGGCGTATCCGGTGAGGCGCTCGAAGGCAGGGTTGGTGTAGATCAGGATGCTGTCGTTGCCTTCCTGTTCGGCGACGACGATGCCATCGTTGGAGCTCTCGACCATCAATTGCAAGAGTTTTGCGTCGATCATGTGGCCCACTCACTCTAGTGGCGTTTTCGATATGAGCAGCCCAGGCCTTTGTTCGGGAAGGCTAAGGTGCGGTTGTCAACATCATGAAGGAAGAACGCTCGCCGAAGAAGGTTGGTATGGGTTTAGAATATGCAACCGTCCTGATGATCACTTGCGATGACCGAAGCGACCTGCAACGATTTGCTACCCATGCGCGATGTAGTCAGCCTGACTGGCATAAATCCTGTGACGTTGCGCGCCTGGGAACGTCGTCATGGGTTGATCCGCCCGCAGCGCACCGAAGGCGGACACCGCCTGTACACGGCCGAGGATGTACAGCGCATACGAGACATTCTGCGCTGGACCGGTAGTGGGTTGCCGATCAGTAAAGTGGGTGAGTTGCTCGCGCGCCGGTCTGGCGAAGTCTCCCTCCCGACCGTGCCCAACGCCGATTACATTGAGCATTGGCGCTCTGCTGTACTTCTAGCGACAAAGGCATTCGATCGGCAGGCTCTCGAGAGCATTCATGGTCAGCTTTTCACCTTATACCCAAAGACTACGGTGTTGCTCGATGTGCTGATGCCGGTCTGGCGCAGCCTGCTGTCTGGCAGCGCTTTCGGTCAGCGTAGCCAATGGCTGTTCCTCGATACTTTTCTGCGTGCTCGCCTATTGCTGCGTCTGCAATTGAATCAGCTCGACGCTCCTTGTGTGTTACTGGCCGGCCTTGAAGGAAGCGCTGAGTTGGATTTGCTGAGCAACGGTTTACTTCTCAGTAGTGAGCGGTGGCGTATCGAGGTGTTAGGCAGTGGGCAGCCACTTGAGGAACTGCCATTGCTGTGTGTGACACTCCAGCCTGCAGCACTCGTGCTCGCAGTCCGGGGGCCAGTGAATACAGCACTGGCGAAGAAGCTATGCTCCTTACAGATGAACATTGCCTGTCCACTTGCATTGATTGGGGACGGGTTGACTGACTCGGTTGCAGTTCTGCACGATATTCCGATCGTGCTGCTGGAGGAGCGAAACGTTGGAGCTAGTCTGAAACTGGATGCATTGCTCAGGGGGGCTTTGGAGCTTTGACTGACCGCTCAAGGGCCTTAGACGTTTGAATCACAAACCTGAGCCGGGCCCTCGAACACGTAGGCCGGAAAAGCAACATCCATGCAAGTAAGGCTTGTATGCGAGAGAACAGGCGGCTCGACGAAGTGGTCAACCGTCTTTTGACGAAAGAGCATCCAGTTCCGCCAATACTTCGTAGGCAGCTTTCACCCTCGATGAGTTTGCAGGGTGTCTAAAGAACCCGGGGCGATTCAACTTCAGGAAACTCAACCTTGTAAAGTTGGCGGGAGGCCGTTCTTATCTTAGGTATGTTTTTGACTGGTGCTTGATTCTCTCGTATCGCAGCGATTGAAGCGGAGCTTCAAGCCTTGCAAGCAGCTTCAGCGGCGATCGAGAAAACGCAGAAACCCAAGCGCACTGCATTGCCGGCAGAAATTCCGCGCACGTTAAACCATCACTGATCGCGCGCCTATCTAAAAGATGTCCTAATGCGGCTGCGGTGTCACTGGACGTGGGTTTCTACTACATGTCCAATGCCATGGGCCGATTGCTGGGCACCGTGCTGTCAGGATGGATCTACCAGCGTTATGGTTTGGAGTCCTGTTTGTGGGTTTCCTCGGCATTCGTGCTGTTGGCTGCACTCATTTCTATTGGCCTCCCAAGGCATGCGCAGGCCCTTTGAAGCCATCGGCACCAACGTCGCCGGGGAATGTCGTCGGAACTTGATCGGTCTTGGTGTCTGCAGATTCTGTCTAAACATACAGTATATATATTTATATAATATCTTATGGTGTATAATTTGATTGAAATTACAGTCATAGAAGGACTGGCGATGGATGTTCAACAGTTACGCTGCAACGCTGAAGCAGCAGCCCAGTTGCTTAAAGCCCTGGGAAATCCAGAGCGACTGCTGTTGCTATGCCAGTTGTCTGAAGGTGAGCGCAGTGTAAGTGAGCTGGAGTCCCTGCTTGGCATTCAGTAGCCCACCTTGTCTCAGCAATTAGGGGTTTTGAGGCGCGAAGATCTGGTGGCGACAAGGCGTGAAGGTAAGCAGATTTTCTATCGCATCGATAGTCCAGCTGCCCTGGCGGTGATCAAAACCTTGTATCAATTGTTCTGTGCGAAGGAGCCGAAATGACTATCGACTGGGCCAATTTCACCCCTTGGTCGGCCTTGCTCGGCGGTGCGTTGATCGGGCTTGCCGTGAGCCTGTTTGCACTTGTGAATGGCCGTATTGCCGGTATTAGCGGGCTGCTGGGCAGTTTGCTGCAAAAGAAGGGCGAGGGCAGAGGCGAGAAAGCACTGTTTCTCCTGGGGGTGTTGGTAGCCCCCCTAGTGTGGTGGTTATTTGCGGGTCGGCCGGTCGTACAGTTTCAGACAGACTGGGTAGGGTTGCTTGTGGCCGGTTTGCTGGTTGGCCTGGGAACACGTTGCGCGGCAGGTTGCACCAGTGGGCATGGTGTCTGTGGACTGGCGCGTCTGTCGCCTCGTTCACTTGTCGCAACACTGTGCTTTATGTGCGCGGGATTTGCAGTTGTGTTCGTTAGCCGTCACCTGGCAGGAGTATGAGCATGCGATGGGTAACGGCTTTTATCTGCGGTGTGGTGTTTGGCCTTGGCTTGCTGTTGGCAGGCATGGTTAATCCAGCCAAGGTAATCGGCTTTCTGGATCTGGCAGGAAGCTGGGATCCATCGCTCGGGTTGGTAATGGTGGGTGCTATCGGGGTGGCACTTTTGCCCATGCAGTGGAGCAGCAAACAAACACGCTCGATGCTTGGTTTGCCGATGCAAATGCCTCGGGTGCGAGCATTAGATCGGCGGTTGGTGGTGGGCAGCCTGGTATTTGGTGTTGGTTGGGGTATTGCCGGTATCTGCCCGGGGCCTGCACTCGCCCTTGTGTTAAGTGGGCACTGGAAAATACTCGTATTCGTACTTGCGATGTTGGTGGGAATGGTGCTCTTCAGTCTCCTGGAAAGCTGGCGTGCTCGTTAAAGATTGGCGCGTACTATCGTTTATCTGGCTTGCAAGAAAGGGCGGATTATTCACTGGAGCAGCAGTCCAGCCCACATCGAAGTAATGATTGCCAACTGACCGACAATTACGTTCGCGGCAAATTTTGCGCCCCCGCTGATCCAGGCCAGCACACATTTAGTAAGTGTATTGCTGCTCATTGCGGTCAGCGCGGGCACCGCAATTTCTGCCATTGATAATTGCCCAGACTTCACCAGCGACGCGATAGATGCTGCCGTTGCGTGGGCATCTGCTAGACCGCTAACTATCGCCGCAATCAGTACACCATTGTGTCCAAAGGCATGCAGCAGTGCCGAAGATAGCAACGTGATACCTGTTATGGCCATAGTCACAACGAGGGCGACCTTGAGATTGAATGCACTATCGCCGACTTGGGTTGCGGTCGGCACAAGGGAAGTACTCCAGGGGGCGAGCAGCACAGAGCCATATACTATTGTTGTGAGCGACGCTAGCAGAATGGGAGCCCATAATTCCCTCAAGAAAGCGGGGTCGACTGTACCCAGCACCAGACCCAGCATTGCAATAGTCGCTAGGTTGGAAAATATAGCTGCAGCGCTGAGTGCTCTGACAGACGATTGTTCGCTCCGAGCCAGGTGCCCCATCAGCGCAATTGTCGCGGATCCTGAAGCAAACCCTGATGCAATGGCACTGAGGGTATAGCCATAGCGTGTGCCGACCACCCGTAAGGCGATATGCCCCAGCGCCCCTACACACATCAGCAGTATGATCAGGGTACCGATTGTGCGGGGATTGATGGCACCAAAGGGGCCGATGAAGCGATCGGGTGCCAAGGGTAAAATGATCAATACGGCAATCAGTAGTATCAACCCGTCGCGGACTTCGTTTTCAGTTAATTGATGGCGGGCAAAGCGATGCAGCTCTTGCCTGAATGCGAGGACAACTGTAAGCACGACACCGACGGCGACAGCCAGTTCGGGCTGGTCATAACTTAGGGCACCGAGCAGCAAGACGAAAAGCAGAGCTATTTCACTGGTGATGCCAGGATCCTTGCTAGGGTGTTTCCAGTAGGCAACTGCAACTATGATTGCCAAGCCAATACTCATGATGGCGACCAACATCGCACCCGCGACGGCCATGCATACGTAACCCAGTACAGACGTGATGGCAAAGGTTCTAAGTCCGGCAAATGCGCGATGTTCCCCGGTACCTTTTTTGCGTTCACGCTCCAGGCCTACGAGCATACCTATACCCAAGGCAGCAGCGAGATGTGTAATGTCCAGGGTTTCAAGCATGAGAGCCGCATCGATGTGCGGGAGAGGGTAGGTGTCGGGACTGCTCGGGATGAGCTGAAACCCATCCCGACTTAGTGAGTTGCCGCTGGGCCTCTACCGTAGCCATGTTCTAAAGCCTTTAAGTCAGACAAATTCAAAATTTCCACTGTACGTCCGCTGAACTGAACTATGTCCAGCTGGCGCAGGTGCGCTATGGATCTACAGATGGTTTCAAGTCTCAGTCCCAAGTAGGACGCAATGTCATCTCTCGACATGCGTAAAACAAAGCTATGGGCGGAAAATCCGCGTTCTAGGTATCGTTTGGACAAGCCTAGTAGAAAGCTGGCCATTCGTTCTTCTGCGGTGAGGTTGCACATCATTAAAAGCCGCTTATGCTCTCGAACAATTTCACTGCTGAGCAACCTATTGAGGCTTTGTTGTAAGAACGGGAACTCATGGGCTAACGACTCCAGGCGTTGATAAGGAATAAGGCAAACTTCACTGTCCTCAAGAGCAAACGCACTGCATACATGCCGGTTGGTGCTGATCGCATCGCACCCCATTGTGTCTCCTGACATCCAGAAGTTGGTTACCAGCCCTTGTCCTTCCGCATTTGCAAAGCAGGTCTTAAAACTCCCAAAGCGTACTGCGTAGAGGAATTCCAACGGGTCGTTGGCGTGATACAAGCCGTAACCTTTCTTAATCCGTATGCGCTGCCTGATCAGCTCACTGAAACGGTCGTTTCCGTGTTTGCACATGCCAGTTGGAAGGCACAACGAACCGACCTTGCAATCCACGCAAGCCGCCCTATATGGGTTTACATTGATCGGTGATATCACCCCTATGGGATTACGTTCCTCTAGGTCAGAGGCAACGTTCAGGAGGCTATGCATTTCTCACCTCCGATACCGGGGTAGCAGATCCTGATGGGGCAATAGGGTCATGCAGGTCGCGATTTATGAACTTTCCAGGTACTAGAGGATAGCTAGCAATCATCGCCAGGGAGTGTGGGGCGTTCAATCGAGTATTAAGTCGATCAACGAAGGCTGTCGCTTCGTCAATACTGCGAAAACTCACCATCCATATGTCCAGGTGAACCCACCAACGGTTTTGACGCGGATTATTTTCAATGTAGACGTTCATTGATGCTACTCCGTAATCGATGCAGTGGAATGCAAAGGACGCCGGTTTTGTGAGTGCTTACTAGGTACGCTGAATACCAACAAACCCTGATGGTAATTGAGAGTGAAATGGTCAAGATCCATTGAGGGCGGAATGGTTCGTGAAGAACTAAAACATCCACACTCAGATGAGATAGCTGTCGTCGAGGCGTCGGCAGCATCCGGCATCACCCAACCGCTTAAGGTGAATTGCTGCGTTGTAATCCCTATCTGCAAGCTGTCGATACCTACAGACTGCAAGTCCGCGGTGACGATGAACTGATCCCCGATGTTCCTGGCGAACAGGACAGGTTGGTAGGGCAATCCCACTTCGCGGCGCAACATGAGTTCCAGGTCTGGGGCGCGGTAGCTCCGCTTACCGTCGACGAGACCAAGTAAGCGTTTTCTAGTCTGGTTAAGCATTGAACCTGGGACTATTCGCGGTAGGATCGACAGTAGGAGTAATTTGAGCATTTGGCGCGCTCCACATTCAATCGAATCAGGAACGGCGTCCATGCCATCAGGTATTCAAGCTGCTGACAGCAGATGGAATCAGGGCGTAATGGCCACCTTCATGACACCGTCTCGTTGATGCCCAAATAACTCGTAGGCGGCTTCAATATCGTCCAGCTTGAACCGGTGCGTCACGAGTGGCGCCAGATCGATGCGCCCGCTGGCTATGATTTCCATCAAGCGTCGCATGCGCTCTTTACCGCCTGGACACAGTGTGGTCACGATGTTGTAGTCGCCTAGGCCAGCAGCAAAGGCATCAAGTGGAATGCGCAAGTCCGAAGAGTATACGCCAAGGCTGGATAAGGTGCCTCCAGGACGTAGCACCCGCAGCGCTGATTCAAATGTCGATTGGGTTCCAAGTGCTTCAATCGCAACATCGACCCCACGGCCTATGGTAATCGCCATGATTTGCTCGACGACGTTGCCTTGTGTGAAGTCGATTACGTGAGTAGCACCTAGCTGACGGGCAACGGCCATACGCGCATTTACGGTGTCGACACCGATGATCGTGCCGGCACCTTTCAAGCGGGCACCGGCCACCGCGCAAAGACCAATGGGCCCTAGGGCAAATACGGCGACCGTATCACCGATTTTTACATCACCCCGTTCTGCACCGGAGAACCCGGTAGACATGATGTCTGGGCACATCAAAACTTGTTCGTCACTAAGGTTATCGGGAATCAGTGAAAGGTTGGCCATGGCGTCAGGCACCCGAACATACTCGGCCTGGCAGCCATCAATCGTGTTGCCGAGCTTCCAACCACCAATAGCTTTGAATCCATGAAGGGTGCCCGGCCCATCCTGGGATGAGCATCCACACAGGCACGCATTACTGTGGCCGCTCGGGGTTATTGCGCCAGCAATGACCCGCTGTCCTTCGCTAAAGCCTTGAACCTGGGCGCCGAGTTTTTCAATGATACCAACGGGTTCATGACCTATGGTCAACCCTTTGGCGACAGGGTATTCACCTCGGAGGATGTGGATGTCGGTTCCGCAGATCGTCGTGGTTGTGAGCCGAACCAACGCATCGGCAGGGCCAATGTTCGGTATTGGCTTTTCGTCCAGTTCTATCCGATTTTTCTCCACAAAAATTGCAGCTTTCATGGTAGCCATGGCAGCGGGTTCCTCTTTGGGATCGTGGCATTCACCTTTGCTTAGCGTGCGCTGAAAATCGTCGAATCAATTGACCGGGATCAAGGAATCAAATCCATTTTTTGTAGTTAGGTTGCCGTGCGTCGGACTGCGCCTATGGTCGTGTGCTACACCCAATCGTCGTGTCCTTTTGAGGTGGTGTGCATCCGATTTTGATGCAAGTCAAACACACAGCCTTGGACGGATGCAGGATGGTGCGTACCTACTCATCCCTTAGTGCGAGGTGTGTCATGTCCGACTATCAACGCTTGTTGTTCATCGCCCCCCCTTTGATGCAGCGCACTGACGCCTTTGACCGTGCTGCCGCTTTGGCAAAAGCCAAAGGCATTGCATTGCATATAGTGGCTTTCGATTACCTTGAGGGGCTTGCCACCGCAGGGCTGGTCAATGAACAGGCACTGGCAGTGATGCGCCAGGCCTATGTCGAAAAGCACCGCCAGTGGCTTGAAACCCAAGCCGTACCCCTGCGTAGGAACGGGCTTACAGTCACCACAGAGGTTGTCTGGGTGAACGATGTCTTGGATGAAATCCTGACCCATCTGAGGGAGCAGCCGTTTGCAATGGTGGTCAAGGACATAGAGCATGAGTCGCGCCTGATGCGGGCGATGTTCACTACACTTGATATCCGGCTGTTACGGGAGTGCTCGGTGCCGCTGCATTTTGTCGACAAGGCCAGCCATGCTATGCCTCGTAAAGTTCTCGCTGCCGTTGACCTATCGCGTCCCGAGGATCAGTACCAAGGATTCAATGACCGCATCATCACTGAGGCGTTGAAATTGGCCATGCAATGTAAGGCGCAGGTGGAGATCTTGTATGCCTATGATCTGACCTCTATGCAAACGGATGCGGAGAACCTTGGGCGTAAATCATTTTTGTTTGGCTCAAATGTTGCCGAAAGTCTGCATGAAGCCCAAAGCGACGCCTTTCGCGAGCTGGCTGAGCGCAACGGTATTGATCCGGAGAGTTGCCATATGATCATGGGCGACCCAGCAAAAGTCTTGAGCATCTTCTGCGAAGCCCAAGGTACCGATATCGTAGTGATGGGGCGGGTGCACCACCGTGGTTTGGCCAAGTACATCGGCAGCACGGTTGAAAGGGTACTTTACAAAATGCCTAGCAGTGTCCTGGTCATCACCCCGGAAACTCCAGTGGTCTGACAAAGAACCTGCCTCAGCGCGGTTTCGGAGCTCGGATAATACCGCGCAGAGGTAAATGATCATCCATGTAGGTCGAGCTCATGGATGATTTCAGTTACATCTCCAGCCAGGTAGCGTGAGGAAAAACCGAGTGTTTTCGCAAGTCGATGCATCCCGTAGTTGTTTGAGAGATCACGTGAAATCATGCGCTCATAGCCATTGCTGCGTGCGGCGCTGATCAGGTGATTCATTAACAGTCTACCCAAGCCTTTGCGCTGCCATTGCTCGCTCACGGCAACCGCACACTCGCAGTTCTTGCTGTCGGGGACTGCCGCATAGCGGCTTTCGCCGATTTCACGCAGTTGGCCACCGTCATACATCAACGCGACGTAAGCCATGCGGTGGTGGTAGTCCACATCCATCAACCGTTCGAAAAACGATGATGCCTCCCCGCTAAACCCTGCTAGGAAGCGAAAGCGTCTCAACTCGTAAGACACATGCCCTACAAACTCATGATCCCTCTCACGGTCGGGCTCACGCAGTGGTCGAATCAGTACAGGAGTACCGTCGTTCAACGACTCTATCCAGTGCTCCCTAGACAGATCGCCAAAATCGATATCGTTATTCATCGCGCTCTCCGGGCTTACAGTCATCAAAGGGAGCTTGCCGATTACTGTTGTACTGCTCACCAGCATCCTCGTTCTGACTTGCATCAAGTTCGTTGCGTGTCGCAGCCTTTCTGATCTGAATCAAGTCTGAAGCGGGGTCAAGGCACAGAATTTAGTGCCTGAGCTTCAATTCCCGGTAGGCGATGACATGATTGGAGGTTTGCGATGAGTCAGTACCAACAATTGTTGCTGCTTGCCCTGGATGCCGATTTGACCTCGCCAGCGGCACAACGCGCCAAGGCTTTGGCTAAAACGACGGGGGCAGGGTTGCATGTCTTGGGTTTGTTTGAACCTCATGGGCTTAGCAACTGGCGAGAAGAAGTAGAGGTTGAACAGCAAATCGCCGAGCAGTTCTCACAATATCGTGATCGATTGACGGAAACGGTTGGGGCAATACATATAGACGATGCGTGCGCTACCAGCCAGGCAGCATTGACCGACGATCCCGTCAAGGACGTGGTTGACTGCATTCACACGCTTCGTCCCGACATGGTCATCAAGGACATTGATGAGATTTCAGCGCTCAAGCGGGTGTTTGGGGTCTCTTTCGATAGCGAGCTGATGCGCGCCAGTCCGGTACCTGTACATTTTGTCCAGCATGGCAATGTGCCTCTTCCCAACGTAATCCTTGCAGCCGTCGATACGGCCAATTCGGAGCAAGGAAACGACTTCAATCACAAAATAATCCGCGCAGCCACGGCCATGGCGCTGCAATGCAATGCTCAGTTGCACCTACTTTCTGCCTATGACATTTCACCAATCTTTGTTGCCGATTCGAATGCGGCTTTGGACTGGGTTGAGGAGCTAATTGCTGTATTACGCGAACCTTATGATGAACTGGCCGACTTCTACGGCGTTGTTACTGAATGTCGACATTTTGTCCAAGGGCCGCCAGTGACCGCTATCAGCGATCTGGTGCGCGATTTGGCTGTTGATGTTGTGGTTATGGGGATAGTGCAACCTAAAGGCTTGGGCAAACTGCTCGGTGATACGACAGACTGGATAGTGAACTCGGCACATTGCAGCGTACTGGCTGTTAATTCCGGCAACTAGAGCCCTCCGGCCAGCTTTCGAGGTCAGAATCATGCAGCTCACATTTCTCGGTGCGACGGGTACGGTTACCGGAAGCAAGTATCTACTCCAGCACAACTCGACGCAGGTGCTTGTCGATTGTGGACTGTTCCAAGGATACAAGCAGTTGCGCTTACGCAACTGGCAATCTTTGCCTATACCCGTGGATGAAATCGATGCGGTAGTCCTTACCCATGCGCACCTCGATCACAGCGGTTACCTTCCAGTTCTGGTTCGGAATGGGTTTCGTGGGCCGATTTATGCGACTGCGGCCACTTGTGAGCTGGTGAGGATCCTGTTGCTCGACAGTGGTCGCCTACAGGAAGAGGAAGCCGACTATGCAAACCGACGTGGCTACTCCAAGCACCACCCCGCCCAGGCGCTGTACACGGAAGAGGAGGCGAAGCGAGCACTTGCACATCTCCGCCCACTGGAACTACATCACTCGGTTGAAATCGTCGACGGTCTACAGGTCTATCTTCGTTCTGCAGGTCACATTTTAGGTGCCGCGACTGTCGAAATAAATGCAGGAGGCCAAATCATAGTGTTTTCTGGTGACCTAGGGCGCCCCAACGACCCTATCATGCGAACCCCGGAGCTGATCGAGAGCGCAGACATTCTTTTGGTCGAATCTACGTATGGTGACCGACAGCACCCGAAGGAGGCTCCAGAGACGTATCTCGCCAATGTCATTAATCAAACACTGCTAAGGCACGGCATCACCCTGGTTCCGTCATTTGCCGTTGGGCGTGCGCAATTATTGATGTACTACCTGTATGCGCTCAAAAGAGAGCATCGAATCCCAGACATTCCGGTTTACCTCAATAGTCCAATGGCATCAGATACCACCGCGCTGTATCAGCGCTTTCACCAAGAGCATCGCCTGTCTGCCGTGGAGTGCGCAGCGATGTGCCGTAGCACCCATATCATTCGTACAGTCGACGAATCAAAACACCTTGACCAGCTTCGCGACCCTGCGGTGATCATCGCAGCCAGTGGCATGGCAACCGGGGGCAGGGTACTGCATCACCTGAAGGCGCTGGCTCCCAACCCCCGCAATACGTTGTTGTTTTCTGGGTTTCAGGCCGGTGGTACTCGCGGAGCGGACATCATTGCTGGAGTTAGGACAATCCGTATGCACGGTGAGGATGTCCCGATACGCGCTCAGGTCTCTGCCATGGAGAGTCTGTCGGCGCATGCCGATGCTGATGAAATCATGCAGTGGTTGCGGGGCTTCAAGAGGCCCCCTCGGCATACCTTTGTGGTGCATGGTGAACCCCATGCAGCTGATACGCTGCGGCGCCGAATCAGCCTTGAGCTTGGTTGGTCGGTGTCAGTGCCAGAGCACCTTGAAACCGTAGAGCTTTAGTTGCCCAGCACCGTATAGCCTACTTTGGCACGGACTAATGTGAGGGTATTGACCATGAACGCAACCAGTAAAGAGAAGCTTAAAGCCTGGTTGAAAAGGCCACGAGCTAGCTTCGGCATAATTGCTGGAGTGGTGAGCTTCGTAGTGTTGGTATCTATTGCAGGCTGGTTCGATGGTGCTGTTGAGTTGCTTACGGCCAAGCCCTGGATCTTACTGGGCTTTGTTACGATCAGTCTGTGCGTTGGGGTCATTGTGCAACATCGTTATACCCTGCTTGTTGGTAAAGCTATTTTCAATCCTGGCTCAACAGGGTGGCGGCATAAGGTTGATCGTATCTCGACCTACGCTAAGGAATCGAACCTTGTATTGTGTCTTCTGATAGCCATAGGTGTGGGGTATCCCACAACGTTGTACTACGCGGCTCGATCAATTCGTACCATCGTTTCTGCCTGTGAAACGAATCTCAACGATCAGCTTGCGTTCCTGGGGGAGGATGGGAGGTTGGTATCTGTTTCTTCGCCCATCTGCTTGTGTTTGTCTGAGGTGTTTTTGGAAAGAAATGGTGTATTGCGGCTCGCCCTGTTCAACACTTCAGTCTTTGAAGTAAGTGATTTCCAAGGCATCACTGAGGAGGACGAGCAGCAATGTTTGAACCGTGTGATTTCAGGTGGACAGTCTGCAGCTTCGCAGCGCTCATCAAGTCAATGAAAGGCGATGAATGACCTGGCAGGCATCGCTAGGATCACGCGCAGTGGAAAAGCCGAGGTCACGAGCTAGATCATGCATCGCCGTATTGGCCGCCGAGTCGATTGAGTACATCTCTTTGTACCCATTCGCCCGAGCCTTATCGATCAGGTGGCTAAGTAGCAGTGCTCCTAGGCCGCGATGCTTCCATTGATCATCAACGGTAACCGCACACTCACATTCATCTGGTTGGGCGCCGGCTGCATAACGACTGATACCGACCTCTAGGAGTTCGCCTTTTACATGTGCCAAAGCCACATATGCCATTTTCTCCCGCTGATTGACGGTCATCAACTGATCGAGCATGGCTTCACCAGGCTCTTTGATTTGGCACAAAAAGCGAAAGTGTCGCGACTCTGGTGAAAGACGCATGATGAAGGCCTTTTCTCGCTCGCGATCCTCTGCACGCAGAGGTCTGATGAGGACGTGCCCACCATCCTTTAGCGGCTCGATCCAGTGTTCGCCTTTTTCAGGAGGAAAGGCGGGAGTAGATGGTGTTTGCGCGTTAGATTGAACAGGTGCCATGGGATTTACTCCGAAGGGATGGAGAGGTTCGTAAATCACCATTCTTATCTACACCTGTCGGGGCGCCCCCGTTTGATGTATGTCAAACATGAGTCTTCCCAACCAATTTACGGGTGGCTACTTTCAAGGCTTTGTCCGACGGCAGCCCAGGCACTGGGCCCACCGATGGGAGACTGATTGCGAATCCGAGAGTATTACTTGAAGGGTAGGTCTAACGTTGCACGCATACCTCCCTGACTACGATTTTCTAGCGTTATCTGCCCTCCCATACGATCTGCAATTGTTTTCACGATAGCGAGCCCCAGTCCTGCTCCCTGGTCATTACCTCGACTATAGAAACGTTCAAGGAGCCGGCCATACTCGGACTCATCGATACCCGGGCCGTCGTCTTCGACAGACAGTTCGTAGTGGTCGCCTTTTCTACCAAGACGCACCGTGATCAGGCCGTGTGCCGGAGAAAAATTTGCCGCATTGGTTACCAGATTGTTTAACGCAATATTGATGGCAGTCGGATCAACTCTGACGTTGTAGGTGTCGTCGCTGACATCGAATACCAGTTCAAGTCCCTGGCTCAGCAGCCAAGGCGTCAATTGAACCAGGCTGTCGCGGACGGTGGCTGCAAGATCAATGGTTGATGGCGTAGTGGATACTGATTGCGGCTCGATGCGAGCCATCGTCAGCAACTGGTTGACCAATCGACTGGTACGATCCACACCTGCAATCAAATGCTCTAGTGACTCGCGCCGACTTTCTTCACTCTGTGTTTCCAACAAGTTCTGGGCATGTACCTTTAGCACCGCCAGGGGGGTGCGCATTTCATGCGCAGCGTCGGCAATGAAACGTCGCTCACGCCCAAGCACTTCCTGAATTTGCGCCAGCATACGGTTGAGCGCTGCCTGCATTGGCTCCAGCTCGCTCGGAAGGGGGGTCAATTGAAGTGGCTCCAGTGACCCGCTGTGTCTAGCACGAAGGGTAGAAGCCATATTCGCGAGCGGCCTGAGACCCCATCCAATGGCAAGCCAAACCATTGCCGCAAGAATCAAGCTGCCCAAAACGTTGGGCCACAAGGTGTGGCGCACAATACGCTCAACGAGGTCAGCTCGCACATCATCGCGCTCGCCCACCCAAATCCGCATACCGTTGCGTTTGTCTTCCAGCATGAAAGCGCGCCAATTCCGATTGTTCAGATCCACGACATCGCTGAAACCGGGCTTGCCAGGTAGGGTGTGAAAAGAGGGGGCGCTCGCCGTATGCACAAGGAGCTCACCTTGGCTGTTCCAGACTTGAAACGCGATTTTGCTTTCGTAAGGATGTCCGTCGACTCTGGGTACGGCTTCGCCTAATGCTGTATTGAAGGCCTGATAGAGCTCGGCGTACTCCTTTCTCTGTAGCGGCATGCGCATGACACCCTGTAGAAGCCGTGCGTTTTGTGCGAGCTGAGCGTCGTAGACTTCTGTGATTTCGTGATTACTGTCGTGAAAATTAAGCGCACTGATCACCGCAAACCCCAAGAGCATCAAGCCGATTATCAGGGTGAGTGTGCGACGTCGGATTGACGTCATCGACGCTCCTCCACCAGATATCCCACGCCGCGAACTGTGCGAATCAGATCAGTCGAGAACTTCTTGCGCAGGTGATGGATGTGTACTTCCAGCGTGTTGCTTTCGGCTTCTTCGTTCCAGCCGTACAACAATTGCATCAGTTGATCTCGGGTCATCACGCGACCAGGGGGTGACAGCAATTCATGCAGCAACTGATATTCCTTGGGTGTCAGGGCTACAGGCAGGCCCTGGTAGCTGACTTGCTGAGTGCCAGGGTTCAGACAGATGCCCGCATGCTCGATCAACATCTGTGCTCGCCCGGCACTGCGGCGTAACAAAGCACGTAAACGGGCCTTCAGTTCGGCTAGGTCGAACGGTTTGATCAAATAGTCGTCGGCGCCTGCGTCCAGCCCGGCGATACGGTCTTCTGTTGCATCACGGGCCGTGAGGATCAGCACCGGCAGGTTGGAACCGCTATCGCGCAGGCGCCTGAGTACTTCTAGTCCGTCCATACGTGGCAAACCAAGGTCAAGCACTGCCAAGTCGAAGGTCTCACTGAGCATGGCGTGCAGAGCACTACTCCCATCCTTGAGCCAATCGACAGTGTAACCTTCACGCCCTAGCGCTTGATGAATACCCTCGCCCAGGGCGACATCATCTTCGATTAGTAATAAACGCACGCAAACTCCAGTCAGTCGAGTTTCTTGTTAACGTCTTCCAGTAGTGCGGCGATTTCTTTGCGCCGTCCAACGTCAGCACTTTCCCAGCCCTGCCTTGGAGGCGCTTGTAGTGCTTTTTGCAGGGCAACCTTGGCTTCAGCGTAGCGCTTCTGGCGGTAGAGGTGATCGCCCCAGAAATATAGGCTATCGATGCCGGCAGGATTGAGTTGCAACGCTTTCTGAAGCAGTTGCTCTGCCTTGTCAGCATCACCGAAACCGATCGGCCAGCCTGGCACTCTGTCGTAGAGTGCAGCAAGGCTGGTATAGGCCGAGCCTTGCAAGGCATCGGCGTCTAGAGTTAGGGCTTTTTCCAGATCGGCCTTGGCATCTTTGACCTTGCCCAGGGCGCCCAGCCCGCCTTGAGCACCCGCCCAACTGCTGGTAACGATTCCTGACCAGATCCACGCTTCGGCTAACACTGGGCGATCTCGGGTGAACGACGATGTTTGTGCCGCCAATTGCGCGAACGCCGCTACGCGCTGTTGCTCTGGCAGTTCATATTGTATGTGCGCCCAGCTTTGCTGAATGCCATTAAGGCGTTGCTGATCCGCGTTGTCGAGCGCCCAGACGCCTTGGCTCAACATGCCGAGCAGCAGGCAGGCAACGGTCTTTTTCATGGTTTGAGGTGCTCATTTTCGTGGGTGTGGCTAAGGTGCCGGATCAGTGGCAATTGCTTGCGCAGACCTCGATCTACAAGATTGGGTAGCAGGCTGTTCAGACGTACGAAGAATCGCTCCGGCCATCCCAGATAGAGATCGCGACGGTCACCGGCAATGGCGTGGATCACAGCCGCTGCCACTGCCTGTGGATCATCGACGCTGGCCTTAAGTGCATCGTTGAGCGCTTGGGCGGCAGGGCTGTTCATCGAGGTACGGGTAGCGCGGGGGGCGACATAGAGGACGCCGACCCGGGTGTCGGCGAGTTCCCGGCGTAGGGCTTCGGAAAAACCGCGAAGTGCGAACTTACTTGCACAGTAAGTGGCATATCCAGGGTAACCAATCGAGCCATAGGTTGACCCTACGTTGACCACCATGGCGCTTTCGGCCTGTTTGAGCAACGGCAGTAGCAATTTGGTCAGACAGATTGGAACACTCACATTCACATTCAACATCGCGTTGATTTCATTGTCATCCAGCTGTTCGAGCATGGCGAAGTAGTTGACGCCGGCAGTATTTACCAACAAGTTGATGCCACCAATGGCTTCGGCGGCGGCCAATACTTTGCGTCGATCATTGAGGAATGTAAGGTCGGCGGCTACCCAGCACAGATTTTGCGGATAGCGCTCAAGCAACGGCATCAGGGATTCCTGATGTCGAGCTACCGCCAGCACCCGGGCACCGGCGGCGCACAGAGCCCTGGCAATTTCCTGGCCGATCCCACCGCTAGCGCCAGTCAAGACCACGCGGGCATCATGCAGTTGCATGATGAACCTCCGCAGTCCGGGGCAAACCATGAAACATATCGATGTACAGCCGGTACACCACTTTTGACGCATGGATGACAGCCGCCTGGTCTGCGGGGTCTTCCAGCCTGTTCATCAGGCGGCGGTAGGTCTGCATATGCTCGATATCCAGTGAACCGTGGGAACTGAGATAGCTGAAGGCGCTTTCTGGAAGACCCAGATGCTCGCGGATGCTGCCCGCTGCATGGGTGGCCAGGGCAATGCTTGTGCCTTCCAGCACATTGACCATGCCGAACAGGCCTACCGGGTTGCCTCGAGCAATCAAGTCGTAAAGAAAGCTGATCATCAGTTCAATCGGCATTGAGGGTTGGCCGTCACGCACGGAGTCACGGTCACCGCCGCAGGCGGCTATATCGTTAAGCACCCACTGTTCATGGCCGTATTCTTCTTCGATGTACTCGCATACCGCTTTGCGTAGCCATTCGAGGTGGCTTGGCAGTCGCGCGCCGCAGGCCATCATCAGTGGCACAGTGTGGCGGACGTGGTAGTAGGCTTGCGCAAGAAATTCCCGATAGCTCTCAAGGCTGACCTTACCTTCAAGTGCGTCGAGGATTATCGGCAGGTTGAACAGTTCGTGGCGCTCTTGATGTGTAGCTTCTTGAAGCGTGTCGAAAAAACTCATGATGCAGACTCCTCAGATACGGCAGATTCGGTAAGTTGCGCGTGAAACGTCTCGACAATAGCGTCGCGGCGCGGTCGGCCATTGGCAGTCAGCAAGCCGTTGGCAGCCGTGAAGGGATAGGGCAGGCGCGTCCAGCTATGAACTTGGGCGTAGTCGGGCAATGCGTCATTTGCTTCCGCTACAGCCCTAGCCAGTTCTGCATCCGTACAATCGGTACGATGGGGCCACAACAGGGCGTGATTGCGTGGAAGCGATTCCCCATACACAAAGGCTTGGGCAATGTGGCAGCGTTGGGTGAGTTCGGCCTCTACCCATTCCGGGTTGACGTTGCGTCCGAAACTAGTGACAAATTGATGCTTCTTGCGACCTTTGAGGTAAAGGAAGCCTTCCGGATCTAGCTCTCCGAGGTCGCCGCTGGGCCACCAATCCTCGGCGTAAGGTGCATCGCCCAGATAGCCGAGCAGTGCCGAGCCCTTGATCAGTACTTCACCATCGTCTGCCAGCTTCACCTGGATGTGAGGCAAGGGTCTACCAACGCTTCCCGGGCGCTGTGCACCGGGACGATTGAGGCACACCACCGAGGCGCACTCAGATAATCCGTAACCTTCGTAAACCGGCAGACCGACGCGCTCAGCTCGGAGCAACAAGTCCTCAGAGACGCGCGCTCCTCCTACAGCAGCAAAGCGCAATTTCTGTGGGTCGAAGGCTTTCTGCTCAGTGGCGCTGACCAACATCTGCAGCAACTGCGGCACCAAAATCAGACTCTCGGGTGCGCGCGTGTTAAGGCATTCGAGTAGCCGGGGTAAGTTGACGCCGCTGGCGCCTTGAATGCCCAAAGCTTTCTGACTCGGTAAGCTCAAGGTTGCGCCAGCGTACAGTGCGGCGTAGCAACCGAGGTTTTCCAGCAGGATTGCTAGTGGCAACAATGCCAAGTGATGCTGCGGGTCAGCAGGTTTACTGGCTTGATCCAGCTCTCTTGCTACTTGTAGTAGGTTTTCAGCACTCAGGCACACGCCTTTAGGGGTACCGGTGGTACCGGAGGTGAAGGTCAGTTTGGCCGTGCCTGGGGGCATCCGGTTCGGGCCGGCGAATGTACGGCGCCAGAACTCGCCGCTTTTTTCATAGCCCAAGGCAAGCAATTCAGCATCCAGCTCCGGTTCCGAAATCACCCTTGCCGCCTGACTTTGCTCCAGGCAATGGGCGCGCTGTGTAGGACTAAAGAAGGGCGGCAAGGTTACGCAAGTCAAGCCCTTGAACAGCGCGGCAAGATCCCAGAGTATTGCTTCAACGCCGTTATCCAGTGCCAGGGCTATAACCTGAACGTGTTCGTCGCGTAGGCGTTGCTGGCGGTACGACACTTCGGCGTAAAGAGTGGCGTAATCGAGTCTCACCCGATCATCCCAAAGTGCAATTGCGTGTGGGTTGCGCTCCATATGGCTATGCAGGATCTTCTGGAAACGTTGTAACTCAAGCGACATGGCTAGTGCCCTCAATGGATGACGGCAGACCCAGCCGAGTGAACAGACCACTGTTGCGCAAATGGATGAATCCCGCGCGAATGTTACCGACGTGTACCCAGGGTTTGCTCTCGTAATAGCTGCCCCAACTGTAGCGATCGTCACCCAGTCGGCCCGGGTCGGCTGCACACAACGTCACCGGTTTCAGACCGAGGCGATGGAAGCTATTGACCAAGCCGATGTTGCCGGTAAATGCCACCCATTCCAGGCTGCCCATGGCCAGTAGCCAGGTGATGGCGATGATACTCAGTCGTGCACTGCCGGTATCGCAGGCAGCCAGGTTACCGACCTCGACAATGCTGGCCCGACCCACCGGGTATCCGGCAGTAGCACTGATCAGCGGATCGATGGGCTCGTCCAGGTAACGTTCCAGGAACAGTGGTTCGTCACGTGCAAGGCGCACCCCGGCGACCGCACATAATTCGCCATGGGCTTTGCTCATGCCAAACAGCTGAGGCATGAAATAACGGATGTCGGCGCCGTGAGCCTTGCGAAAGCGTTGCTGAATAAACGCTTCGAGTGCGGGTCGCAGGCTGTCGCCTGGAATGGCACCGGTCAATGTCAGCTGCGGCGTCTCGGCTTGGCCGAAGAGCAGGGGCAGGGGGGTGTTCCAGTCGAAATGGGGCATGGGCAGATCGCCTCCCTGTATAGATTGGGGAGGAGTATCCAGGGTATTTCTTAACGAAGTCTGAAGGTGAGGCCCACTGAAAGTTCGGTCGTTTTCTGTGTAGCGAATGCCTTCGGAAACTGCTCAGGGAAACTGTGGCGATTGAGTGCTGCAGTCTCCGGTAGGGGAGCTTCTGCGGGGGGGCAATCCATCGCTGAGAGCAACGACAGGTATGCGTTGGAGCTCCAGCAACACAGCGATGCATTACTGGGTTCGAGTGACCGCCTCTTGTAGCTTACAGACCGAAATTTCTGCAACTGGTGGGCTAGTATCTAAGTGAATACGGTTGCCCAAGGCTAGGATCTTTCATATGCATATGGACCAACTCGAGCTCCTCCGTTTTGGAGCGTGGGAATGAAAAGCAAAAGGTCAGCACTTAGGTCTTGGGAATGGTGTTTGAGATGCCGTCTATCGGAGGGGTCTGCTTTGTCATGCTTTTTATAGGGAATTAAGTAAAATATGCGCCGCGCTTTTCTGATCCATTTTGGGTCGACGATTTGGAAGCCGCCCCATCTTACGGACGTTCAGCACAGGAGTTCACGGTGTCACCTCACCCCGCAAGGCCTTATACGAGCAGCGTAGGTCAAATCATCATCTCAAGCTCCGAACATTGCTCAATTGGTTGCTTTATCAATCAGTATGTCGAAAGCAGGGGCGTGCAATCCGATGCCGGATTTCGCAACGAAGTGACCGCAGCGCTTCGCGACTTTTTATGCGCCGCTCCAGTAAAGTTGTTTGAGTTGAATGCTTGGTTAGATAACCGCCTCGGCCTAAAGGCCTTACATCCTGACTACTTGGGCATCATCGACGAGTTTGGTGATTTCCCCGTCAGAATGAATCCTCCCCGCAGACTTCAAGAACAGCGCTCTAAGCCCTGATGTAATCGCCGGGGCAGTTGTCCATATTATTGAACGTTCTTTAGGTATCAACAGGCCGGTTCGACAGCTGGGTTCTACGTCGTCACTCAATGTGGCTAATGCTCACCCGCTTCGCTTGCATAGTGAGCTCTCCCTATCCAATCACGGTCGTACTTGCCAGTTGATTGGCACGTAGCCGCTATTTGCAGTTTCCAGCCTTTCGATAACCTGCTGCCTGAGCCTCAGTTTCTGACGCGAAGGAGACCTGATTTTTTGCAGACACCTGTGCATAGCCAGGACAGCCGCTCGGCAGATGATAGACATGGCTTCTCTGGTTCCCGACGATCACACCGATGGCAGTGGTTGCACTTGCCAGGGTGGGCTTTAGAGCTGGTTGTGGGACTTGCTTAGGGGCAGCGCTCACGACGCCATCACCCACTGGCTTATACCCGTTCGTCCAGCTGCGTTGGCCGGTAACGAATGGGTTAGAGTGCCCCATGATTGCGGAGATGCGGAGATGCGGAGATGCGGAGATGCGGCGATCGCGCTCTTGCTCCCAAGCGTTGACTGGATGCTGCTTGTCCCATGCCATGAACAGCTGTTGCTGCTGTCGAGACATGCTGAGCTTGTTCCGATCGAACATGTAAAACGTAGTCCGGGCAACGAGACCTTTGACCTCATCGCGTGGCTCAGCAGCGCGTTGGTTGAAGTCGACTTTGGTTTTGCACTGTCCGCACTGTGGGGCGACGCCAGACGCCACTCCGTAGTTGAAGTTACTTCGGTTGCCGTTCACTTCACCTACTGCAGGGTAGAGGTTAAAAAGGTTTGCTTCCATGGCCTTGAAGACAGGGTCGTCGTCAGCGCAATGCTCACGTCCACCGCTCTGCCAGCACTGTCTCTGGTGACCTAATGTCCACGCGGGCACAATGTGCTCCCACTCGGTGCGTTCAGCTCGACTCTGCTGTTTACGGGTTTCATACGCGCACTGCCGCAAGCGCCGATCTCCGGACGTTGATCGATTGGTTTTACGCAGCCGAGTGAACGAGCTGTTCACTCAAAGCCGCAGCGCGGCGGGCAGCCGAAGCATCATGCTCATGATGCGCGCGGACGGCATAGAGATTGGGCGATTCAAGGTGCGCAAGCTGATGAACGAAATGAAATTGATCAGCAAGCAACCTGGCTCACATGCCTATAAAAAGGCGACGGTGGAGCGGCCGGATATCCCGAACGTGTTGGATCGAGAGTTCACCGTGTCGGCACCGAATGAGGTCTGGTGCGGTGACATCACGTATGTCTGGGCTCAAGGTCGCTGGCACTATTTGGCGGCTGTGATCGATCTGTTCGCCCGTCGCGTGGTGGGCTGGGCGTTTTCATCGAAGCCTGACGCTGACCTGGCTATCAAGGCTTTGGATATGGCCTATGAGCAGCGTGGTCGGCCTCAGAAGGTTCTGTTTCACAGCGACCAAGGAAGCCAGTACGGCAGCCGAGGCTTCCGTCAGCGACTGTGGCGCTATCGCTTCAAACAGAGCATGAGTCGACGTGGAATTGGTAGCGAGCCTCGTATTGGGCCAGATAATTGACGATGTGATCGCGAGGCCGAAACCATGCAGCAGGCCAAACACCAGCGTGGCCACCTTGGTATTTGGCTGGAAGCCAAACCAGCGTTGAAACGCGCCAAGGTTGTCGAGCGCCTTGTACACGACGGAGAAGCCAATGATGGCGTCGATTACATACGAGCTGATGCTGATTTCAGTGAGTACACCCAGCAACAGGGTGACCGAATGCCCGACGGCAAACAGGGTTACGTATAACCCGACATCCTTCATTCGGTAGAGGAAGAAGACCACCCCGAACAGAAAGAGCAGGTGGTCGTACCCCGTCATCATGTGCTTGGCGCCCATGTAAATGAACGGCAACAACATCACGCCTGAGCTTTCCTGGATAAAGCCTTTATCCCCCTCAGCGACGGCATGAGCCAACGCCTCGGGCATGCCTAAACAAGTAAAAAGAACAGCAATAGCGGTCGGCGTGAGCGCAGAGCGAACACATCCCCGCCACTCGTTGGGTGCAAGTGCATGGATCAATCCTACGTTGCAATGAACTTGAGCCGCTGTGCGGCCATGGTCAGGAAGCAATCGGAGAACGGGGGGGGGGGCGCTCGATCAGGAATATTGGTGATCGGGGAAGTGAATGGCCTGGCGCGGCGAGCCGTAAGAATGGCTTCTGCTGCGCAGCAAGCTGCACCGTAGAGCTCAGCTGAGGGGTTTCGTGCTGGTGATCAGGGGTAAGTGGCGAGTGGTAATGGTCGGAGCACTGTGTACAAGCCGATGCACCATGGCTGTGATCATGCTCAGCTCCTTGCGCCACTCTGCTACAGGATGTTTGCCGGGCATTGCCAACGTATAGGCATGCCCCGTCCAAGCCGAGATAACGGCCAGAGCAAGAGCAAAAATCACCATCGTTGAGAGAGAACGACTAAACATCACAGGTGCCTTTCAGGCCAATTCCATAGAATGTGAAGCTTGTTTGGCCTATCCCCCCAGGGGGGGATACGATGCCAGTGCAATTCATCGGAACCAGAGACTCAAGTCATGACTGAGCATGAGCACCTCCATGCCCATGACCACCCGCATGGTCATACACATACTCACCAAAGCCACGAAGCAATCATCAAGCGCCTCAAGCGTGCGGGCGGCCACCTGCGAAGCATCATCACGATGATCGAGGAGGGCCGGGAGTGCGTCGACATCGCACAGCAGTTGCATGCTGTTGAAAAAGCGGTTTGCCAAGCCAAGCGGACACTCATTCAGGATCACATCGACCACTGTCTGGAAGACACCGTTGCGGCATTGAGTAACGGTGATCGCTCCTCGCTTGAAGAATTCAAGCAAATCACTAAGTACCTTTAGGTTCCTCATGCCGAGTTTCGCAGAGCTGCTACAGCAGGGCGGAGCCCACGCCTGGCTTTATTTCCCCAGTGCCATCCTACTTGGTGCACTCCACGGGCTTGAGCCTGGTCACTCTAAAACCATGATGGCCGCGTTCATCGTTGCTATTCGTGGATCGGTGAAACAGGCGATTCTGTTGGGCCTTGCCGCCACGATCTCACACACGTTGGTGGTATGGCTGGTTGCAATCGGAGGGATGTACCTGGGTAAGGGGTTGGATGCACAGACTACTGAGCCTTACTTCCAGCTCGCGTCTTCTGCCCTGATCATTGTGATTGCCCTGTGGATGCTCTGGCGGACGTGGCATGGCGAGCAGATGTTCAAGTTCGAGCAAGGCGATGATCACCATCATGGCGATCATGATCACGGCCATCATGATGAGACTCACCGTATTGATACCGGACATGGCCGGATTGAGCTTTCCATCTTCGAAGACGGTGTACCCCCGCACTGGCGGATGAAAGTGCTCAGCGGCCATGCTTGGCCGGCTGCCCAAGTTCAATTAACCACCACTAGGCCAGATGGGAAGACCCAGCAATTTGCCTTCGTCGAACGAGAGGGGTACCTCCAGTCCACGGTTGATATTCCTGAACCCCATGAATTCAGCGCACGACTCAGCCTCGGCCATTCAGGTCACTCGCATGACTATGATCTCGATTACCGCGAGCACGATCATGGCCACGCCCATTCCGAGCTTGAGGGTTTAGAACTGTCAGTCGATGGCTACCAGGACGCGCATGAACGTGCCCATGCCAACGACATTCGTAAGCGCTTTACCAATCGGGATGTGACAACAGGTCAGATCATCATGTTTGGCCTGACCGGTGGCCTTATTCCATGCCCCGCAGCCATCACAGTACTGCTGCTCTGCCTCCAAGTTAAAGAGGTCGCACTAGGTGGCATGCTAGTCCTGTGCTTCAGCATTGGCTTGGCGCTTACCTTGGTAGCTGTAGGAAGCGCAGCAGCAATTGGCGCCAGACAAGCCTCCAACCGCTGGCCGTGGCTGGGTACCGTAGCTCGGCGTGCACCTCACCTCTCCGGCGTCCTGATTATCGGTGTCGGCCTCTATGTGGGCTTCCATGGCTGGATCGGGCTGAATAGATAAGGGGCCTGTTCAGTGTTCGAACTGACCAGCTACATCGGCCTATTTCTGGCGGCACTGGGGGCCGCCACATTGCTGCCCATGCAGTCAGAGGCCGTGCTTGCCGGCATGCTGGCCTCTGACAAATACGTGCCCCTGATACTGCTACTGGTGGCCACAACCGGCAACGTTCTGGGCTCGTTGGTGAACTGGATATTTGGGCGCAGCATCGAGCACTTTCGGTTTCCGGTCAGTGAGAGCAAACTCGAAAAAGCCCAACAGTCCTATGAGCGCTACGGCCACTGGTCCTTGCTACTCAGCTGGGCTCCCATCATTGGCGATCCGCTGACGCTAGTCGCGGGAGTCATGCGCGAGCCCCTGTGGCGTTTCCTTCTGATCGTAACCCTGGCCAAGGGGGGCGTTATCTACTGCTCACAGTACTCGTCTTGGGAGGCTCGTGATGAACGCGTATGAGCCCACAGCACCAGCTATCAAGCACCGTAATGCTGGCCAGGACCTGATCAAGTGGTTGGCCATGATCAATCACAATGGTCATCGATCACTTGCGCTTGGTGTGGCCCGAAATGGGCGACCTATTTATCGTCGGGCGGCTCGCCTTTCCGCTGTTTTGCGTAGCAATTGCCGCCAATGTGGCGCGCACAAGACCCGGTGAGTTACTGACAACCGCCAACGGCCGATACCTCATTTTGATGGTCTTGTTCGCAATCATTTCTGAGGTACCCTATCGCTACATCAGCACGTCCGGCTTGTTCAACGTACTGGTTACCCTGACATTAGGGCTGCTGGTCACCTGGGGGATTCACCACCGCACAAGGCTCGCCGCGACCGTGGCAATAACCGCGGGCAGGAACATCAACATGGTTATGTTGTGGAGACGACCACTGGTCAGTACGTACTGATCGGCACACTGCTGTGCCCAGAATCATCTCGGTTTAGATGATGAGCAAGTTAAGAATGCACTGAGTAAGGTGAGGAAATCGGAGACCGACGCTATTCGTCGGGCCAGAGTCCAGCAACTTCTGCAGGACAGGGATGAGCTCAAAAAGCGGGTCAAAGAAACTCTTAAAGAAGGTGAAGCGGTCCGGGATGACGCCAATAGAATCTTCTGGACCCTTCCTGCAAAGGCTTCAACTTCACTGGTTGACCGACGGAAACGGGGTGCACTAAAGGTCACATGGGAGTATTTGAAAGTAGAGAAAGAGCGTCTGGATGACGGCAGGGAGGTCACGACCCGAACCTGGTATCCCCATGATTTCGGGACGCTGAAAGGCGTTGGAGCCTGGCTGGAGTCCAATGATGTATCCCACAAGCAGGACTTGTATGCGCTGTTCCACAAGCTCGAGACAATCCCGAACAAGAAGAGCCTAACCAAAGCTGAGTTGGAAAGCGCCGAGTCCGTGATTAGAGAAATCTCTGGCTTGAACTCGATCAGGCGCGAGCTCTCCACGCAACGTGCGCTGATAGCCGACTTCTGCAGAATGGAGAATCTACTTCTCCTCGTTCAACTCACCTCAAACCGCAGCATTCGTGCTGAGATCGTGACAGCCGTTCATGAAATCTCCGGAACTACATTGCCATCGGAGGCTAGCCGAATCGTCGACGCAATTGACCGGGCTGTTCGTGAGCAGCACCGTGCCGATGGGCTTCGAATAGCCTCCTGATGCAGCCAAGAAGACCAACTGTGGTCACTATGACCACAGTTGGAAGAATGCTCCCCAGTGACCGTTCCGCACGATGTACACCAGCAAGCCGACGACACCGCAGCTGAGCAGTATCTGAATGACGCCGCGTTTGAAGTGAAACAACGCAATTGCTGCAGCTATTGCAATCACCAGCGACGGCCAGTCCAATCCTGCGCCAAAGCCATTGGGCCAAAGGACGTGGTAACCGAAAAACATCGCGAGGTTCAGTATCACTCCCACCACAGCAGCTGTGATGCCGATGAGTGGCGCGGTGAATTTCAGCTCGTTGTGCGTCGACTCGACCAAAGGTCCACCGGCCAGAATCAACAGGAAAGAAGGTAAGAAGGTGAACCACGTCACCAAGCTCGCCGCTACGGCACCGGCGAGGAAGGCCTGTTCGGGGCCAAAAACCTGCTGAACATATGCGCCGACGAAGCCAACGAACGCCACGACCATGATCAACGGACCTGGCGTGGTTTCACCCAGGGCCAGGCCATCGATCATTTGGGGCGGCGTCAACCAGCCGTAGTGTCCTACAGCGCCCTGATAGACATAGGGCAGTACCGCATACGCACCACCAAATGTTAGAAGCGCAGCCTTGGTAAAGAACCAGCTCATCTGGGTAAAGGTACCGTTCCAGCCAAACATCGCGGTCAGGATGCCCATGGGTAACAACCAAAGCACGCCTCCTACCAGTATCAGAAGCATCAGCCGAGACCAACGAAATCGGGCATGTTCCGGCGTTGGGGTTTCATCATCGATCAGTGCAGCGCCGTAGGACTTCTTCGCAGCACCATGGCCACCGGTCCGGAATTTTTCCGGGGCAAGCCGACCACCCAGATAACCCAGCAATGCCGCTACCACGACGATGATCGGGAAAGGCACATTCAAGGCAAAAATTGCGACGAACGAAGCGCCGGCAATCGCCCACAGCCATCCGTTTTTGAGTGCTCTTGAGCCTATCCGGTGAGCAGCATGGACCACGATGGCGGTCACTGCAGGCTTGATGCCATAGAACAGCCCGGCGACGATGGGCACCTCACCGAAGGCAATGTAGACCCATGACAGCGCAATCAGGATAAACAGCGAAGGGAGCACAAACAGTCCACCCGCAATCACTCCACCCCAGGTGCGATGCATCAGCCAGCCGATATAGGTCGCCAACTGCTGCGCCTCAGGCCCAGGAAGCAGCATGCAGTAATTCAATGCATGGAGAAAACGTCGCTCTGAGATCCAGCGCCGACGCTCTACCAGCTCCTGGTGCATGATCGAGATCTGACCCGCAGGCCCGCCAAAGCTGATAAAGCCGAGCTTCAGCCAGAACCACAGTGCTTGAACCAAGCTAATAGGTGCTGGTCGCGCTCGGTCAGATGCTTCCACCGGTTGGATGTCTTTATTCATCGGTGGCGTCCTCTCGCACGAATCCCGCCAGCAGCCCATCGAAGAAGGCGCCTGCCGCATTCAACAGGTGATCGTCATCGGTTATCCTCGCGACTCTCACCGTGTTAAGCCCCGGTACCGGGGTGGTTCTGACCCTCTCCAATGCCCTGCGCCACGGCTGGAGCGGTGCGGTGCCGGGGATCTTCGGCATCGCCTTGGGCGCTTTCATCGTCGCTGGGCTCTCAGCCAGCAGCGTGGGGCTGGTCCTGGCGACCTCGGCAACGGCGTTCACCGTGCTCAAGTACGTAGGCGCGTTGTACCTGTTGTACTTGGGGGTGAAGATGTGGCGTACCCAGCGTTTCATCCCGGAGCTCACCGTGACCGCCGCGCAACCCTGGCGGCGCTTCGTCGAAGCGTTGTCGATCCAGTTGCTAAATCCCAAGGCTGGTTTCTTCTTCCTGGCGGTGTTTCCACAATTCATCAGTCCGCAGTACAACTACTATAGCCAGTTCTTCCTGCTGGTTTCATCCTACGCGTTGCTGGTCGTGCTGGTACACACCGGCTACGCGCTGATGGCCAATGGCGCCAGGGGCTGGTTGCCGACCGACCGCGGCGCGCGAATCGTCGGCAAGCTCTCCGGCATCACTTTCTTCTGTTTTGGTGTTCTGATGGCCTCGGCCAGTAAATGAACCGCTTCGAACCACGTGAACTAGGAGGCTGCATGGCCAGGAAGGCACTCGAATTTTTTTGTCGGACGAAGACCGAGCGCAACTGCAGAAGATCGCTCGGTCAGGGCTGATGCCCTATCGGAGCGTCACCCGGGCGTCGATCCTGCTGCTGGACAGTGGCATGACGCCCAAGGAGGTCAGCCTGCGCATGAACGTCACCTCGCCGGTAGTGTCCAAGTGGCGCAGTCGCTACTTGGCTAACGGTGTCGTTGGCCTGGAGGACTTGCCGCGTGGGGGGCTGCCCAAGGCTCTGGTGCTGGCAGGCTGATTTAAACTGCTAGAGTTGATGACCGCCCACGGTTAGGCCGCTACGTACTAGATGCTGCTTTTGACCAGAAGCAGCCTTAGGGGGGATACGTGGCTACACCACGTACTGTAGAGGTTGCCATAGGTACAGTCGCTTGAAGACTTTGAAGCGGTACTGCCGTCAACTACTGGCCAGAGATGCCACAATAAAGGCGACGGTTATCTCACGGTAGGTGGGGTTCATGGATCGGATACCTCAACCTGGCGAGTAAGCAGTTCTCCGTCGAGCCACCCCCTCCAGCGGTCATATGCGGGGCCACTGGTCAGATCAAAATCAATGGTGATCGCCTTCTTATCTGGCGACAAAGAGATACTCGGCGCACTCGCGTTGTTGGCACTCTTACTGACCAGTTGGTAATCGGCGATCTGGAAGCCCGGCTTAGCATTGAAGGTGCGACGGTATTGTTTCGTTTCCGGCGAGATGCCTCCCAGCGACTCTTGCGTGACATCAATCTTGTATGGTTGTTCGATCCCTTGCACTGGAACCACCAACGTCGAGGTGTGAGTGGGGCTGATGCTGCCGGCGATTTTTAGTGCGTCAGCAAGCAGGTTGACCGGCAACACCCGATTGATACCCGAGACACTGGGTGTATTAACACCGCCCCAAACCATTGCGACAACACTGCCGTCGGTGTTGAAGACGGGGCCGCCGCTCATGCCCGGGTTCAAGACAATCGTTGTATTCCAAGATCCTTTGGGCCCCTTGCCTGCCAGCTTTCCTTCCGCATGGAACCACTCCTCAGCCCCAGGAAAGCCCATTGCATAAACCGTCGCATCATCAGCTAGCCTCCAAGGGTCACCCAGTGAAATCGGTCGCCTCACAGTTGCGGTATTTTTGAAACGGAGAGCCGCCAATGCAATCCCCGCAATGAGTGCCACAGCAATCGCGAACTGCCATACACGATGATCGATTTTTACTTCGTTGAGTTCGAAGGCAGTAGTTGATACCGCTTCTTGCTGGAAGACATGAATGGCATTGATTGTGTCCATATCTACGATCGCAATGCACTCCCAGTCTGGGTGGCCAAGTGGGGACGTCACTCCAGGAGCTTGGAACAAGGCGAGCTGGATGCTCTCAGGTTTAGGGAAAGTTTCTGGCCATACTTCGAGCTTAACCCCGTAAGCGGTCAGCAGCGGGATCGTCCAGCTTGGATGCTCGACGCTCTCGACCCAGCGATCGTCTAAGACCGCCCAAGTTGCGTCGAAGGCGCCTTTTTTACGCTATAGAGAACGATCTTATGTGGCTCAGAATAAGTCCACTCGTAGATCCTGGCAGGGATCGTTGCCACGCCTTTTTCGCGTAGAAAATCGACACGGTGGGGTGGAGTCCGGTGATTTTGCCAAGGTCAGGAAGCCTTATTCAATGTCTCCTCAAAGCTTCTTTCTCAAGTCATTAACATAATGAAATATTTATCAAAAAACATGAGTCGACCTAGGAGGGCCGCTGTGTTATCCTACTTGAGATTATTGTATTCGTCGTGAATGCAGCGCATCTAGGCTTTACGTAAGAATCAGAATTCCCCCTCAAGTCTTTGCTCTATCAAAACCCATCGGTTAACTAATTTTAACCTTCGCTTTAACGTCTATCCCTCGACGAATTCAGTTAATTTGCCAGCCCCCCCCCCACACACAATGATGTTGGTCGCTACCGCACTAAGTCAGAAATTTTCACTCCGTAAACTTAAGCCCTATTACTCGATACTATACCGGTGAGTCTCAATACTCATAGAGCGGCACTAACGCCGTGATCACTAGTCGATCCCGCCTTTCGTAGATCATCTATACACATTGCGTTCTCTTAACCATAAGGATGCCAAGTGCACCATTCATTACGCACTGAACACCCCTTTTCCTCCAGCGTCCGTACTTTATGCCTCGGGTCATTACTGGGCCTGTTGCATATCGCGCCAGCGCATGCCGACGGCTTCCTTTCCGGCCAAGAGACCCTACGTTTGCAACAACAGCAACAACGAGACGTGCAGCAGTTGCAACTGGAGCAGCGCCAGCGGCAGATGCAGCGCGGCAGCTTCAGCAGCACCCCGGCCACGCCCACCCTGCCGGATCAGACCGCCAGCGACAGCCGCTGCTGGCCCCTGATCGGCACCCGCATCGGTGGCGTCAGTCTGTTTGCCAAGACTCGGCTCAATGACTACATCAAGCCGTACGTGGCGCCGTGCATGGGGGGCAATCAGATCAACCAGCTGCTGGCAGCCATCACCCGTCTCTACGTCGAGGCCGGCTACATCGCCAGCCGCCCCTACCTGGCCAGCACCCCGGCTGCCGGCCACAGCCTGGATATCCTGGTGGAAGAAGGCTACGTCGAAACCATCGAACTGGCTGACCAGAGCCTGCCAGTCTCATTGGGCGGGGCTTTCCCGGGCATGCTCGGCAAGCCCCTGAACCTGCGAGACCTGGAGCAGGGCCTGGATCAACTGAACCGCCTGCGCTCCCTGGACCTGACCGCCGACATCGCCCCAGGCAGCCAGCCCGGTGCCTCGCGGATCATCCTGCGTTCGCGCAGCAGCGCCGCGCGCTGGGGCCTCGGGCTGGGTGTGGATAACCTCGGCAGCGCCAGCACCGGCCGCGACCGGCAGTTGATCAACCTCAATCTGGACAGCCCGTTGCAGATCAATGACGCGCTGAACCTGAACTACAGTGACACCCTCAATCACGGCCCGCGCTACAGCCGCAGCAGCAGCCTGTTCTACTCGGTGCCCTACGGTTATTGGACCTACAGCCTGTTCGCAAGCCACGCCGAATACCGCGCCCCGCTCAAGCTGGCCCGCACCACCCTGTACAACAGCGGCCGCACCGACATGGTCAGCGGCCGCGCCGACCGGGTGCTGTGGCGCGACCAGAGCCACCAGCTCAGCGCCAACCTGCAACTGGCCTACAAGGATGTGGACAGCTACCTGCAAAAAGCCCACCTGCAGATCCAGAGCCCGACCCTGACCGTGGCCGAGGCCGGGCTCAACCTGTTCTGGCTCGACAGCGCGGTATGGAACTTGGATGTCAATTACGCCCAGGGCCTGACCTGGTTCGGCGCCGATCGCGACTCGCAACAGCTGCAACGCAACCTGCCCCAGGCGCAGTTCCGCAAGTACCGCGCCGGCCTCAGCCAGTGGCGCAACGGCCAGTGGGGCGAGCAGCGCTGGCAATGGCAGAGCCAGCTCTCGGCCCAGTACAGCCCAGACCCGCTGCCGGCCATCGAGCAACTGCTGGGCACCGACGATTCCGCGGTGCGCGGCTACCGCATCAACAGTGCCTCCGGCGCCATCGGCGCGGTCTGGCGAAACACCCTGCGCCTGCCCCTGAACAGCGACCTGCCGGTCAAGATCACCCCACGCCTGGGCCTGGACAACGGCTGGCTCAAGGCCGAGCACGGCGCCCAGAGCCGCCATCTCGGCGGTGCCGGCCTGGGCCTCAACCTGGCGTGGAAAAAACTCCAGGTCGACCTGGATTACCAACGCAGCCTCACCACCCCGCAGGGCTTTCGCACGGAGCCGGAAGTCTGGCTGGCCAGGCTCAGCCTGCAAATTTAAACCACCACTGATTAGCCTGAAACCAACGACAAACCTGAGCGCTATTAAGTTCTGCACCCGATAGAGCAATGCCAGGCTCAACCACTCAGAACGAGATTCTCATGTCTGACAACACTTATAGATTCAACCTTTCACCCCAGGGCAAATTACGCTGGACCATCGCCAGCCTGCTGCTAGCGTCCCATCTGCCTCTGGCCGTGGCCGACGGCATCACCGTGGTCGAAGGCCCCGGCGGCACCCCGCAGTTGCAAAACCAGGGTGGCGTGCCCATCGTCAACATTGTTGCGCCTAATATCGGCGGCCTGTCCCATAACCAGTTCCTGGACTACAACGTCGGGCAACAAGGCGTGGTCTTGAACAACGCCCTACAGGCTGGGCAATCGCAACTGGCCGGACAACTGGCGGCCAACGCGCAGCTTCAGGGCCAGGCGGCCAGCGTGATCCTCAACGAAGTGATCAGTCGCAACGCCTCGCAACTCAATGGTGCCCAGGAAATCTTCGGTCGCGCCGCCGATTTCGTGCTGGCCAACCCCAATGGCATCTCGGTCAATGGCGGCAGCTTCATCAACACCCCCAACGCCAGCCTGGTGGTGGGCCGCCCGGAACTCCAGGACGGCAAGCTGCAGGGACTCAACACCCAGGGCGCTCGGGGCCAGTTGGATATCCACGGCGGCGGTCTGCGCAATGCCGAAGGCTCGATCAACCTGATCGCCCCACGCATCGACAGCAAGGGCAGCCTCACCGCCCGGGACCAGTTGAACGTTACCGTGGGCCGCAATCAGCTCGACTACCCCAGCGGCAAGGTGCTGAAGGTTGACCCAACCAGCCACACCCAGGATCAACGCATCGATGCCAGCCTGTTCGGCGCTATGCAGGCCGGGCGGATCAACATCGTCAGCACCGCCGAAGGTGCTGGAG
Organism: Pseudomonas sp. ZL2; assembly: GCF_054788455.1. NCBI lineage: Bacteria > Pseudomonadati > Pseudomonadota > Gammaproteobacteria > Pseudomonadales > Pseudomonadaceae > Pseudomonas > Pseudomonas sp. ZL2. The sequence goes on from NZ_JBGOGX010000008.1 coordinate 152,476, forward strand.
TCCGGGTGGGCGCCGTCCAAGTGGATGGCCGCGACGGAGTCAAGCTGAGCTCCGCCGGTGATCTGGACATCCGCGGCGAGGCCGTGGCCAACAGCCTCGACGCCACGCGCACCGGAGTCCGCAGCCAGGGCGATATCGAACTCCACGGCGCCAAGGACCTGACCCTGGCCGCCACCGACGTCAGCGGCCGCAACGTCAAGCTCGACGCTGGGCGCAACCTGACCCTGAGCAGCATCGAAAGCCGCAAGCTCCGGGAAAAACGCCAGCAGTGGGACGAGAGCACCATCGGCATCACCTGGGAAACCTACGATCGTACCGAAACCGACAGCGACAGCCGCCAGCACGGCACCAAAGTAGTGGCCCAAAACGACGCCGTACTGAACTCCGGCGCCGAGACTGAAATCCAGGGCAGCAACGTCAAAGCACATAACCGCCTGAGCGCCGACAGCAAGGGCGACTTGCGCCTGACCGCGGCCACCGAAACCCACACCCAGAGCGACCAAGGCAAGCATCGCAAGCACCTGTGGAAAGAAAACTGGGACAGCGCCAGCAGTGAGCAACGCACTGTCGCCAGCCAGCTCAAGGGCGACAAGCAGCTGGATCTGACCAGCAAGCAGAAACTGCAGCTGCAGGGCGCTGAACTGCACAGCCAGGGTGACATCACACTTGCCGCCCAGGATGTGGACATCAACAGCGCCAGCCGCCAGCTGAGCCAGAACAACCAGCGCTACTCCGGCGACCTGGTGGGCGGTGGCTTTTTCGGCAAGAACGCCGACGGCGACCAGGGCAAAACCGAGAACCAGGGCAGCAAGGTCAATGCCGACGGCAAGCTGATCGTGCGCGCCGCCAGCGTGCGCATCAGCGGCAGCCAGGCACGGGGCGGTACCGAGGCCAGCGTCATCAGCGAACAGGGCTCACTGACCATCGATGGCTTGCAGGACACGTCCCACAGCAACAGCCACAGCAATGACAGCAAGTTCTTCGGCATCGCCAAAGACGAAAGCCGTCAGCAGCACAAGGACAAGACCACCGTCAGCAGCCAACTGCGCTCGGACAGCAACCTCACACTGAAAAGTGCAGAGGACCTGAACGTTAGCGGTTCCCAGGTCACCGCGCAGGGCGATCTAAAGGCAAGCGCTAAGGGCACTGTCAAGGTCGTGGCTGGCGAAAACACCCAGCACAACAGCACCAGCACACGAGTCCGCGGCTTAGAGGCCTACGCTAAGGAAAACGCAGCGGATACCGACCAGTACCGAGCCGGCGTTCGCTACCAGGATAAGCAGCAAAACGAGAGCACCACCCGTACTCAGCAACAGGCCTCCAGCCTCACCGGCGGCACCCTGACGGTCAAGGCAGACGAGGATCTGCGTATTGAAAGCAGCGCCCTAAAGGCTACGGCCGGTGAAGGTAACCTGAGCGGGAAAAATGTCCAACTGCTGGCTTCGGACGACAAACAAGAGAAACACAGCGACACCACTACCACTGGCGGCGGTTTCTATTACACAGGCGGCATCGAGCGTGCTGGCAATGGTATCGAAGTTGCCCACAACAAGACTCAGGACAGCAGCAGCAAAAGCACTGCGCAAACCAGCAATATTGAGGCAAAGGGCAACCTGACCATCAACGCCGACAACCGCCTTAGCACTGAAGGTGCAAAAGTTAAGGCCCAAGGCACACTGCTGGTCAACGCCACCGAAATCGACAACAAAGCCGCCCGCAGCAGCGAAACCAGCGACCACAAGGAGAACAACTGGAGTGTGGATGTCGGCGCCAACGCTGAATACAAAGGGCTCACCAAGCCTGTAGCGAAAGCCATTCAAGACATTGCCCAAGGCAATCTTCATGAACTCAGCCTGTTCGATGACTTGGAGCAACCCAACGCTGGTCTCGATATCGACATCGGTCACCAGAACCGTCAACTCAACGAAAGTAGCAACACAGCAGTAGTCAGCCAACTCAGCGGCAGCCAGGTAGAAGTTAATGCAAATGGCCAGCTGAGCGATCAAGGCACCCAGTACCAAGCAACAGATGGCGCTCTGAAGATAAGTGCGCGTAGCCTGCAAGCCAGCGCGACCAGCAATACCCAGCACAGCAGCGAACAGAGCGTGGACGCCACCGTCGGTGTGCGGGTTTATACCAACACCCTCAAAGACGTGAGTATCCGCGGCAGCGGTGCTGGCGGCAGTAGTAACGTAACCAGCAGCACCGAAACAGCCCAAGTGGGCAGCTATGCCGGCAGCCAGGGGGTCAACATTGATCTTAAAGGCGACGGGCGCTTCGAAGGCAGTCAGTTCGACGGGAAACTGGGTGGCGTAAGCATCAAGACCGGCGGTGAACTGGCACTGGAGCAAGCCAACGACCGTAAGAGTAGCAGTGAGTCCAGCTTGACTGGCAACGCCTCATTGAGTTTGGGCCTCAAGCCGGGCGCCAACGAGAAGGACTTCAATCTGGGCGCCAGTCTGCAGTTGGACCACAAGGCCAACAATCAACAGGACACTCAGGCGCGGATCGCTAGCATCCAGGGCCAAGGACCGGTCGAGCTTACCAGTATCAGCAATCTGACATTACAAGGTACCCAGATCGGCAATGCCGAACACCCCACCGGCGATATCAGTCTGAATGCCGGTGGCAAGCTTGACCTGCAGGCCGCTGTCGATACTCACAGTAGCAATGCCAGCAACCTGGGTGGTGGCTTCACGGCTGGTGGCGGTAAAACCAGCGGCGAAGAGAGCAGTAGCAAAAACGTCAACTTCAGCGCCAATTTCAACATTGGCCAGGGCGTAGAAAATGACCAGACCCAACTCGGCTCAAAGCTGTACAGCAACGGTCAAGTTCTGCTGAAGAGCAACGCTAAAGGCGACAATGCGATTCACCTTCAAGGCACGCAGATTGAGGCGCCTGAGGTAACCCTGACAGCCACTCAAGGAGGCATCTACCAAGAGTCAGCGCAGTCCAGACAATCACACTCCAACTGGGGCGTAGACCTAGGTGGCGGTATCAAACTCGGCAAAACCACCATGGCCGATGCACTCGCACATGACTCGCCGAAGGTCGACCTTGGAATCAACGCCTCTGCCAAAGTCGATGTCGACTTCACTCAAGGCGTCACTCAGCATAACAGCGTAATCAAGGCCAACCAGGTCACACTTAACAGCGACGGCGACGTCTATCTGGCTGGTGCACGCATCGATGCACAACAGGTCAACGGAGCCATCATTGGCAATCTGAGTATCCTGAGCCGTCAAGACTATCTGAACAGCACCCAGGTCGATTTCGACGCCAAACTGGAGGTGGAGAAAAATCAGCCTGGGCTGGTGAACAAGATAACCGGCGCGACAGGTCCTCTTGAGGACACCTTGCAAGCCAAGGCAGAGGAAGCTTTCCAGTCAAATCGCGAGAAGCTGGAAAACACAGTCGACACGGGCGTCGACAAACTCGGCTCGGCCAAGGACAGCCTGGTCGCCAAGGCCAGCAACGCGAAGGAGCGCCTGGGGGAGAAACTCAGCCGCAGCGGCAGCTACGACGTCAACCCTGAACCACGCGGCGCCATTGGCAACGGCGTGGACAAGGCCAAGAACTACCTTGCCGCCAAAGCCGACGCCGTGGGCGACCATCTCTCCAGTCTGAAAGAGCGTTTCTGGCCAAAAACCAGCGACAGCTATTCGGTCAGCGAGAAGAACACAGCCGGCAGCAAGGTGGCCAATATCGCTGAAGACGTGCTGTTTGGCGACAAAAGTGGTAAGACCTCCTATACCCCGAGCTTGAACCTGAACGTCAGCCACGAGAGCAAGAACCGCGTGGAACAGGCCTCAGGGGTCAACGCTCAGCAGGGAATCAATCTGCAGGTCGGCGGCGAAACCCAGCTCACCGGTGCCCGCATCGGTGCCAGCGAGGGTCGCGTCGAATTGGGCGGTTCCAAGGTAACGAGCACGGCTCTGGCCGGTTCGGACTATCGCGCGAATGTCGGGCTCAACCTGTCCACGTCGCGGCTCACCCAGATTACGGGCAGCATCAAGGAACTGACCCGCAACCAGGACGAAGCCACCCAAAAGGACCAGTTGTTCAACTTGGGCCCGCTGCGTTTAGGCGGCCACAGTGACAGCCAGTTGCTACAAGCCGGAATCGACCAGACAATACCATGAGGCACGGGCCGCCCTCCTGTTCGGGGGCGGCCTTAATTGACCTGTGCAATCCGTTTTGCCGACTTATCACTGCGACCCGATGATCGTGAGCTCTGGCGATCGACGCCTAGGATTGACGGTGATACCCCATCCTGATGATGAATTCACTGACGGCATCCAGTGATACCGCATTCTAAGGCCTCGTAACCCTTGGTTTGCAAAGAGAAGACCGCCTACTCAAGGCGTTTTTTTTGCCTTTTTTGCACGTCGTCAAGGCCCGCTCCTTTACTCAACGAAGTCTAACTCGCTTGGGCACAGGATCTGATAATGCGACTGTTCCATCAGCCCACAGAGAACGCGTGCGCCGGTATCCTGGAAAGCGCCGAAGGTATTCATTGCTTCAAGCGTAGCTGCTCTGATCTTGGATGCTGTTTTGCAGGTATTGAATTGACGCTGGATTGCGCCCTGACGCTTCAACAGGGCGAATACCACCCTTGCCAGGCTCCGATTTGCGCTGGGTCGAACTGGCGCAAATTTCGACGCTGCACTTGAACCGGGCTTTACTTGAGGGATGGGTGCAGATTGCCGTGGGCCGCATTCCCGAGGTCAAAACTACACCCTCCGAGTTTGAGGACGAGCCCTTGCCCATGTTCCCGATCTTCCCCGCGATGTTGCTCGCTGGCTGCGCCACCACGCGTTTGCCCCATGACTTCAGTGAGGCAATACCCGCAGGCGACTCCGCGTTCGGGCGCTCGATTCAGGCCCAGGCTACCCCGCATGCTGGGCGTTCGGGGTTTCGCCTCCTGCCGAACAGCAGTGAAGCGTTCCGAGGTCGCGCCGAGTTGATTCGCAATGCGCAGAAGAGCGTCGATGTGCAGTACTACATCGTGCATAACGGGCTCAGTACCCGCGCACTGGTGCGTGAAATACTGCTGGCAGCTGATCGCGGCGTTCGGATCCGCATACTGCTCGATGACACGGCCAGCGACGGCCAGGAAGACGTCATAGCGACGCTGGCCGTGCACCCGAACATCTACATTCGTGTGTTCAACCCTCTGCACCTCGGACGCAGTACTATGGTCACCCGAACCATGGGCCGTCTGCTCAACCTTTCCCAACAGCACCGGCGCATGCACAACAAACTGTGGCTGGCCGACAACAGCGCAGCCATTGTCGGCGGACGCAACCTGGGGGATGAGTATTTCGACGCCAAGCCCGATCGCAACTTCACCGACATGGACTTGTTGTGCATCGGCCCGGTCGCCGAGCAGTTGGGCCACAGCTTCGATCAGTACTGGAGTAGCGCCCTGAGCCAGCCGATCAGTGACTTTCTGCTCAACAAGCCAACCGCCGAGGACTTGCTCAAGAGCCGCCAGCGCCTGGAACAATCGCTGCAAAGCACACGAATAGAAAACAAGGCCTTGTATGACCACCTCATGACCTATCGGACGCAACCGCAACTCGCGAACTGGCGCCAGCAACTGATCTGGGCGCATAGCAAGGCGATGTGGGATGCCCCGAGCAAAGTACTGGCCGACGATGAACCGGCCCGTGCGCTGTTGATGTCGACACGACTTCGGCCTGAGCTCGACAGCGTCAACAAGGAGCTGATCCTGATTTCGGCCTATTTCGTCCCCCAGCAGCCGGGCATGCACTACCTGCTTGGGCGTGCCGATGCCGGTGTTGAGGTGCGCCTGTTGACCAACTCACTGGAAGCCACCGATGTGCCAGCGGTGCATGGCGGCTATGCGCCTTACCGAAAAACCTTGCTCGAACATGGTGTGAAGCTCTTTGAACTGCGGCTCCAGCCGGACGATCCCGGTGGCGGTTCTTCCTTTGGCTTCAGTGGTGGCTCGGACTCCAGCTTGCACACCAAGGCCATGATCCTCGACAAGCAGAAGGTGTTCATCGGCTCATTCAATTTCGACCCGCGTTCGGTGTTTTGGAACACTGAGGTCGGGGTGCTGGTCGACAGCCCTGAATTGTCTGGCTACATGCGCAAGCTGGCGTATGAGGGCATGGCGCCAGCCGTAAGTTACCAGGCCCACCTGGAAAACGGCGAAGTCGTCTGGACCGCTGAAGACGACGGTCGCCTGTATACGTTGCGTAAGGAGCCCGGCGGCAAATGGCGCAGTTTCAAGGCCTGGCTCAGCGACAAGATCGGCTTGGAGAAAATGCTCTAGATCGATGTCTGCATTTCGCAGGCATTGCGTCGCCGCGCCAAGGTTGCCTGTATCGACTATCGTTAAAGTTCACACTCAAGAGGAACTGTTTGGGTTATGTGCGTTATGGCATCTCCGGTTGTTTGACCGGGGAAATCAAGTGATTGAGTACTCTTGGACAGGAGGAAAATCATCATGATTCGCAGCCTTTACATGACCGCACTGGCGACACTGGCTCTCGCCGCTGGTGTGTATGTGGTATCGATGCCGGCCTTCGCAACCGATCAGGCTGACCAACGGCAGGAATCGCGCGATACCAAGCAGGAAGGACGCGATGCTGCCAGGGAAACCAAGGAAGAATGCAAAGAGGGCGATGAGAAAAGCCGTGCCGATTGTCGCCAGGACAAGCGCGACACCAAGCAGGACACGCGTGATACGGCGCGGGACGTCAAGTATCAATAGTCACCAATCCCTATCACCAAGTGGCTGAGGAGGGGGGGGAAGCGGTCGACCTGTTCGGGAATCGGTTGTAGCTGCGCGGCGTTTTCTAGCGATTGTGCCGCGCACTTCAACCTGTTGATTGAACGCTTGCCGTTATCGTTTTCCATGCTCGCCTGATGCGTGCTGTTTGATGATGTCCATTACGGCAGCGGTCATGATTGCGGTGGAAACGCCGAACATGAGAATGCCATTGGCCGCCTCCAGGGGACTGAGCAGACGCCATTGCTGGCTCAGGACCACATCGCCATAGCCCAGGGTGGCGAAGGTCACCCCGGAAAAGTACAGCGCGGTGATGAAGTCCTCGAATTCACCCAGCAGCAGGAACAGCAGGGCCCATAGCGCCATTTGCACATAGTTGCCGATTAGCATCACCACCATGACCATTGACAGCAAGCGCACGTCATCGCTCCAGGAGGGGCTCACGTTCATCTTGTGTCTCAGCGACACATAGCGACGGGCACACAGGGCTAGAAACAATGCCTGCAACACAACACAGAGCACAATCACCGGTAGGCCTACCAGAAAATTGATCAGCATGGGCGAGCCTCTTCAGCGGTTGGGTTGGACGCATTTCGACGTTGCCGGCGCTTATCGAGCAGATGAACCATCGCACAGGCATACAGGGTGACTAGAATGAACAGCCCCATGCGGATGGCGAAGGCGGTGTAGACATCCTTGCCGGCAGCGCTGTCCTGCACCGACTGGCCGAGCAAAATGATCATGGTCGTCAGGCTGTTGAGCCAGAAGCCCGGTTTGTAGTTGCCAGGGCTCAGCCCGTAGAGCTTTCGGGCCAGCACCAGCCCGAACAGCAGCATCCACAGGAAGAACATCCACAGGTTGACGAACAGGCCCAGGGCGAACCAGAAGAGAATCGCCATCAGGCCGCCGAGCAGGGTTGAGCCGAGCAGTTCCCGCCCGGCAGTGCGCGCGCTGGTGGCGGTGCTCTGCTGGCCGAGGTTGACCGATTTCATGATGATCGGCATGTAGCTGGCCGGATCGATCAGCGCCAACAGGAAGGCGGGCATTACCACCAGCGCGGCGCGCAAGGCCAGCCAGTTGATTGCATCGGCCGACAGGGCAGGTGTGGGGGCGGGCGGCTGGCTGCCGATCGGGTCAGGGAGCAGCCAGTGGCTGATCGACACCACCGTGACGGCCAGGAGCAAGCCCTTGACCAGCGATACGATTACCTGCAGCGCCAGGTCGAATTCGGTAGCGCCGGCCGCGCTGATCATCGTCAAGCCAACCACCATGAAGGTGGCGACCAGCGAGTTGCCGCCACTCATGCCATAGCGGAACACCAGAAACAGGCACAGGCCGACCAGCATAACGCCTGTCACCGCGTAGTAATGCAACAGCGGTATCAGCAGCAAGCCGCTGCCGGTGGTCACCATCAGCACCATGGCCAGGCCCAGGCTGGCCTTGAACGGCAGTGGCCGATTCATCGCCGCCAGCATGGTCAGTGCCAGCATCGGTGCGATGAAAGGGATCGGCAGGGCCAGACCGAAGCTCGCGGCCAGGCACAGCGCAGTGCCAGTGGCCAGGCGCAGGGCTCGCCTGGCACGGACTTGTTGCTCAGTAGGCATACGACATCCAGCTCATCACGCGCAGGAACAGCCGGCCGAGCAGGTTCAGCGGGTTGCCTTCGCTGGGGAACGCCATGACCTCGGCCTGGCCACCGACACGGATGCCGCTGATGTCGGCCAACTGGCCGGGCGCAAGCTCGATGATCACGGGGAAACGCTGGGCCGGGCGCAGCCAGTCACGGCTGTTCTGTACCGTGGGCAAGGTTCCGGCTGGCGTGCTCTGGCCGGTACTGACGCCATAACCGATGCTGCGCACATGGCCTTCGAATACCGTGCCGGGAAGGCTATCGAGCACGATACGCACCGGGGCCCCGGGCTTGACCTTGCCCAGGTTGTTCTCCGTCATGTCGGCCGTGATCCACACATCGTGGATGGCGATCAAGGTCATAAAGGGCGCACCGGCTGCGGCGAACTGGCCGACATCGGTGCGCAGGTCGGTGACCAGGCCGTCCGAGCGGGCACGCACCATGCTGTTGGCCAGGTCAAGTTCGGCCTTGGCGACATTGGCCATGGCGCTGAGCAACTGGGCATTTTCCTTGTCGCTGCCACCTTGGGTTTCGCGGGCGCGTTGTACTTCTGCCCGCGCTGCGGCGACCTGGGCGACGGCCGCATCGAGGGTGGAGCGGGATACTTCCAGTCGACGCAGGGAGATGGTCCCGGGGTCTTCCCTGTACAGGCGTTCAAGGCGTTGCAGGTCTTGGCGGGACATGACTTCGTTGGCCTGGGCCGCTTTCAGGGACGCCACCTTGGAGTCGATGCCAGCGGTGTTGGCGCCGATCTGCTTGCGGGTGGTCTGCAAGTCGGCGCGCGCGCGGTCGACAGCAATCTGGTACTGCTGCGGGTTCACTTCGAACAGCACTTCACCGGCCTTGACGTCCTGGTTGTTGCGCACGTTGACTTTGGTGACCTTGCCTGCGACCTCCGCCGCCACCGGTACGACAAACGCCTGCACCCGTGCCTGTTGCGTGTAGGGGGTATAGCGGTCGGCCAGCAGGTACCAGACCAGGCTCAGGAGGATCAGCAAGGCAACCCAGTTCACCGCCTTTTTTGCCGGATCGGCCGCAGGCGGCGCGGTGGTTTCCATCTCTTGTTGGCGGTCACTCAATTGACACCTTCCTTCGCTTCATCGAGCAAGTCGCCCCAGTCGGTGCGTTGCTGCATCTGTTGGCGGGTAGCCGGATCGAGCAGCGGACGGTTGCTGTACCAACCGCCGCCGAGGGCCTTGTACAGGGCGATCAGGCTGTTGACGGCCGTATTGCGATTGACCAGGTAGTTATCCTGCTGAGCGAACAGGGCCGCCTGGGCATCGAGTACCCGCTGGAAATCCGAATAGCCTTCACGGTATTGGGTATTGGCCAAAGATACCGAGCGCTCGGCGGCAATCGACGCTGCGCTGAGGATACGGTCGCGCTCCAGGGCCTTGACCAGACCGGTCGCCGCATCGTCGGCCTCACGCGCTGCCTGACGAGCGCTGTCCTGGTAGACGACTATCAATTGCTGCAGGCGGGCATCCTGGATGCGCACGTTGTTGGTGATTCGGCCATGGTCGAACACGTCCCAGCGCAGGCTCGGCCCTCCGACCAGGTCCAGGGTGTTGGACGTGCCGTCCAGGGAGCTCGCGGACCAGACGATGCTGCCCAACAGGCTGATGGAGGGGTAGAGGTCGGCCTCGGCGACACCGATCAGCGCCGACTGGGCCGCGACCTGGGCTTCTGCGCTACGCACATCCGGGCGGCGCAACAGCAGGTCGGCCGGTACCCCCTGCAGCACGGCGCGGTCGACCAGGGGCACCATACCGGTATTGGTATCGAGTTCCGGTAGCGCGCCGGGCGGGCGGCCGATTAAGGTGGACAACGCATTGCGTGTGCTTGCCACCTGCGCCTCGAAATCGGGGATGGTGCTCAGGGTTCCCAGGTATTGGGTCTTGGCCTGTTGCAGATCGAGTTCGGCACTGTTACCGCTGGTGAACAGGCGCTCGGTGATCTCAAAGCTGCGCTTCTGCAGTTTGGCGTTGTTCCTGGCGATGAGCAGGCGCGCCTCGGCGGTACGCAGCGCGTAATAGGTTTGCGCCACCTGCGCGTGAAGCAGCACCAGGACGTTTTCATAGTTGCTCTGGGCAGCGAACCAGGCGGCATCGGCCGACTCGATGGCGCGGCTGAACCGGCCCCAAAAATCCAGTTCCCAGCCGATGTCGAAACCCGCGCTGTGTTGCCACAGATGGCTGTCCTGTGGATTGTCGCCGCCCCATTGGCGACGTTTGAGGTAGACGCTGTCGGCGCTGACCTGCTGGAACTGCGGGTAGCGGTTGCTTAACGCGATGCCCAATTGAGCGCGGGCTTCCATCACCCGCAGGCCGGCGATTTCCAGGTCGGCGTTGTGGGCATCGGCCTCGGCGATCAGATGGTCGAGCACCGGGTCGGTAAAAACCTGCCACCACTGGCGGCTATCGGGTTGCGTACGTTGCTGGCTGGCCGTTGCCAGGGATTGCGTGTTCCAGTGCTCGACCCAGGCCTGGGTCGGTGACTGAAAGTCCGGGCCCAGGCGCACACAGCCGCCTAGGCCCAGAGCGCCACACAGCAGCAGCCGGCTCATGCGCACAGGGCACGACATCAAGCGCACTCTCCTCAGACCGGTGGATGCTCGTTCGGTGTCTCAAGTCGCGGTTGCTCATCGCACGGTTGTTCATCTAGTACGTCAATTTGCGGTTGGTCCTCGACCCATTGCCAGAACAGTTGATAGGCGACCGCCAGTGCTACCGGCCCGATGAACAGGCCAATGAAACCGCCACTGACCATCCCGCCCAAGGCGCCAACCAGGATAACCGGCATCGGTACATCGACGCCGCGGCCCAGCATCAATGGCTTGAGGATGTTGTCGGCCATGCCGGCAATCAGGCTGTAGATGGCGAACACGATGGTGGCGAGCGAGGTGCCTTCAGTGGCAAAGACATAGGCGATTACCGGCAAACTCACGAGAATCACCGGCAACTGCATGATCCCCATCAACAACGCGACCATGGCCAGCAGCCCGGCACCGGGCACGCCCATGAGCACGAAGCCGACCCCCACCAGCAGCATCTGGATAAAGGCGATACCCACCACGCCCTGGGCGACCGCGCGGATGGTCGCGGTGCACAGTTCAGTAATGCGCGGGCCGCGCTCGGGGCCGGAAAGGCGGGTGGTGATGGCGATGGCGCTGCGTTCGCCGTTTTCGCCGTAGGCCATGAGCACACCGGCAATGATCAGGGCACCGATGAACAACAGAAAGCCCACGCCAACACCGGCCATCTTGCCCAGCAAGGTCAAGCCGACTGTCTTTATGTAAGGCATCAACTTCATCAGCACGCTGCTCATGTCGGTCGCCGACTGCATCCAGAAGGTGTAGAGCGGTTTGCCAATGAACGGCAGGGTGGCGATTTTTTCGTTCGGCAGCGGAATTTCCAGGCGGTCGGACTTGAGTATGGCCAGAGCGCCTTCGATCGAATCACTGACCGAAGTGCCCAACAGGTATATCGGTACCATCAGCAAGGCCAGGGCGACAACGATGATAAGGGTAGCGGTGCGACCGTCCTTATTACCCAGCTTGCCTTTAAGCATGTTGTGCAGCGGGTAGATGGTAATGGCCAGGATCACTGCCCAAAGCATCAGATTGAGGAAGGGATGAAAGATCTGGAAGCAGAACAGCACCAGTACCGTGATCAGTCCGGCGCGAATTAAAACATCGAGCAACCCACCGGACAGCGCCCTTGCAGAAATGTTTGTGCGCAACATTGTCTAGCTCCTCGCGGTTCGTCACCAGGATCGGGGTACGCTTAGGCAGCATAGACGCTGATTTGCAGGGAGTTTCAAGCTGACTCAACGAAGTTATGAGAAATTGGCCTAATTCGACCGTGGTGTCAGCAAATGACTGCGCCACGCAGGCTCAGCCGAGGCTTTCCTAGCTGGCGCAGGCAGCCATATCTTCGAGGAAAACCAGCAATATGGGCGGTGCGGGCAGTCCACAGCGGGTAATCACATCGAAACGCGAGGCCAGGCTCAGCCTGTACTTTACAGGGCTTCCTGATTTCCGGAACCACGGCGCACCGTCCATGGCGTCAGTCGCTCTGGAGGCTTACATCCAGGGGATGTTTTGACGAACTACGTCTAGTTACGGATGGAATCCTATTCGCACAGAAGTGCAATAGGGGAGGAAAAACACTGACGCCAAGCGGGGGGAAGCGGCAGATGGGTCTATTTGTGGGACGTGGCCTGTCCCATGACAATGGACACCAAGAAGCTGGGTGTTAAGGTTTCTGCTTCAAGCCCCTTTACATATGCGTTCGTCAGCTGCCCGCAAAGCGGCGTCGTTACTGGCCGCGACAGATTTAATTCTCTAGCGCATGAGCCCGTATCAGGGGTTCCGGCTTCTGCGACAGTTTTGCGTTTCCTCTCGACAGGGCTTCAGGCCCCGTAACGTGGGGTCCGCCGCGACAGTTTTAATTCTCTAAGATCAGGGCGTCAACCAGCACCTGTCCGACCCGGCGCAGCACCGCATGTCATCGCCGCCTCTTGTATCACCAACTGTCTGGCCCTGGTGGTCTAATACATGAGAGCCCGGGCACCCGCCACGGCTCAATCACCACGACTCATGACCTGAGCGGTGGCACCGATGCGAATAGACGTGCGGGAAATGGGGTAGCAAACATTCTGGCGCGGGACGTCCTACACAGCCCGTCATTGGGCCGTCAACCACTTCACCATGTACTTGCTCTGCAAACGGGCGCTGTTCATAGTGATGTTGGCCATAGATCTTGATGGCCGGCTGATAGGCCTATACATCCGAACCCAGCAGGGCATATTGCAACTCGAACACCTCCTGATCCAAGGCCTCCTATTCAGCGATCAGACCAGCATCCGGCTGCGCGCGCTGGCTCTCTATGTGGATCAGGTGAATCAATTGGTAGGGAGGAGTGCAGTCTCTAAATTTCTTCGTAAGAGGTAAGAGTCGGTTGACTGATCAGTTGTAGATAATTTTACGCAATTTTTACAGAGCTCTGAAATTGAGCGTCCGATACTGCACGGCGCTAATTTGGCAGGTGATTTTTATGTCTCTCGCAGCAGTGCGACTTATCGGCTTCATCTTAGGTATTTTTCTGACCACTTTGGCCCTAAGCATGGCTGTTCCCTTGATTACGTTGGTAGTTTACGGTCGGATCGATGAGCTCAGCGCCTTTCTGTGGTCGAGCTTAATCACTTTGGTATGCGGGCTGGTGCTTATTGGGAGAAAGCATCCAGAAGCATCACAGCTCCGCCCAAGGGATATGTATTTTTTGACAACGGCGAGCTGGGTTGTGGTTTGCGCTTTCGCCGCTCTGCCGATGGTGTTCATCCATCACATCAGTTACACCGACGCGTTCTTTGAAACGATGTCTGGAATCACAACCACAGGCTCGACTGTCCTCACCGGCTTGGATACTGCATCCCCCGGCTTACTGATGTGGCGCTCAATGCTTCATTGGTTGGGAGGCATCGGCTTCATCGGCATGGCCGTGGCTATCCTTCCGCTGTTGCGGGTAGGTGGCATGCGTCTCTTCCAGACAGAATCCTCAGACTGGTCGGAGAAAGTGACGCCGCGATCCCATGTGGCAGCCAAATACATCCTTCTGGTCTACCTGGGACTCACTGCTGCAGGAACGCTAGCATTCTGGCTCGCTGGAATGACACCGTTTGAAGCGGTCAACCACGCAATGTCGTTGATTTCCACTGGCGGATTCTCAACTTCTGACACCTCACTTGGGCATTGGACGCAACCTGCGATTCACTGGGTGGCGGTGGTCGTCATGATTTTGGGTAGCCTACCCTTCACATTGTACGTCGCGACGTTGCGTGGCCATCGGCGTGCGCTACTAACAGATCACCAAGTAAGGGGATTTGTCGGGTTCTTGATTGTTACCTCGCTGGCTGTGGGCACGTGGCTATGCTTCCACAGCGACTACGGGTGGTGGGATGCATTTCGTATTGTGGCTGTCAACGTGACTTCCGTCGTCACGACCACTGGAGTCGCGGTTGGGGATTACACCCTGTGGGGCAGTTTTGCTGTTCTTCTGTTCTTCTATCTGACCTTTGTTGGCGGGTGCTCAGGCTCGACTGCAGGAGGTCTTAAAATATTCCGCTTTCAGGTTGCTGCCGTCCTGCTTGTGAGTAACTTGAAGCAATTGATTCATCCGCGCGCGGTGATCCAGAAGAAATACAACGGGCATCCGATTGACGAGGAGATCGTACGCTCACTTTTGACATTCTCTTTTTTTTTCACCATCACCATTGCCATTATTGCGTTAGGCTTGGCCCTGATTGGACTGGACTGGACGACGGCTTTGAGTGGCGCCGCCACTGCTGTGTGTAATGTTGGGCCGGGAGTGGGGTCGATCATTGGGCCTGCCGGTAATTTCTCGTCACTACCTGATGCGGCGAAATGGCTTCTGACCATTGGCATGCTCCTAGGGCGGTTGGAAATTCTGACGGTGTTGGTGATGGTAACGCCTGTATTCTGGAAGTATTAGTTGCTCCAACAATTGCGAATTGTATGGGGAGGCCCAGTTGATGTTCGCTCAGAAGTGACTGTTTACTTCTGCGAAAGCAAGTATTCTTCAAGCTTCTATGGGTTATAGATGTATACAATGACAGCGCGTTTAGTGACGGAGGTGAATACAGGATTCTGAATGATGCCCTTCTTAGCAAGCAAGGCCTGGGGGCATACGCGGATACCTCACCGATACGCTGATAAGGCATCGCTTAGTCTAACTGTACACTGCTTTGCGAATGTGGGTCATTTCATGATGGAGTGAACACGTTGAGAGGGTGTAGTGTTGGTGACATGTGCCTGACGGTGCAGAGGTGTCGAATCTAAGCAGTTTTGGATAGACCTTCAGTGGGCCTAAAAATACTACGTTGGCAATGGCAAATTGGCATTATTCATTGCGAGCTACCATAATGGTTTCACGCGATTTTGTATCCACGGAGACACAATGAAGGAGCAGTCCAGCCTCAACCAGGACAAAAGGCTAGAGCAGCTCATAGCCTATGCCCGGCTGGCGGCTTTTATTGTGACAACAATAGGTGTAACCGTGCTCTTGGGGTGGGGGCTAGATGTGCCATTACTCAGGACTGTGTTTCCTGGCTGGACTGCGATGGTGGTCAACACCGCCAGTGTGCTTACGGTACTAGGGGTAGGGCTATGGTGCACCATCCAAAGATCGTCTATGGCAGCTCACTTAGTCAGGCGATGTTGTGCTGCCTTGGCGATATTGGTTGGCGGGCTTACGGCAGCCGAGCATTTCCTATCGATTGATTTGGCTATTGATCTGCTACTTCCCTTTGAGCTTCAACGCGCCCAGTCGGCTCCATTTCCGGGAAGGATGGCTTTCGCAAGTGCGTTGTGCTTTCTGCTTTCGGGGATTGGGCTGCTATTTGATGACCGCCCATTATTGCCGCAGTTCTTCGCATCTTCAGCGCTTCTTATAAGCCTGATAGCGCTCATTGGCTATTTGTTTGATGCAAGTGCGCTTTACTCGGTCGGCCTCTATAGCTCGATGGCCATCCACACAGCCATTGCGCTTATCTTATTCAATACGGGGCTATTAGCTATTCAGCAACATTCGGCCTTTGTTAGTTTGCTTGTAAGTGATACTGCGGGTGGCGAGGTTGTGAGAAATATGCTGATCAGCGTTCCTGCGGTTGTTCTCGGTATCGGTAGTGCGTTGTTGGCTGGAGAAAGATTAGGGTACTACGACAAGCATTTTAGCTTGGCATTAATGGCGACTTTAAGCATCACCATACTCGTTGTGGTGATACTGAGAACGGCCAAGCATCTACATCGACTTGATAAGTCAAGAGAAAGTGCCCAAGCACAGTTGGCGGCTTTGAATGCTGCTCTTGAGTTACGAGTGGTGGAGAGAACCTGTGAGCTTGAAGCAGCTAACGGAAAACTCATGGATGAAATATCGTATCGGCAAAAAGTCGAAGATGAGGTTCGACGGCTTTCGCTAACGGACGAGCTAACCGGACTGCATAATCGAAGGAGTTTTTTTCTGTTAGCTGAGCAAGCCATGCACTCGGCACGCAGAAATGATAAATCTTGTTTGTTATTTTTTATTGACCTTGACGGCCTTAAGAAACTTAATGACCTCAACGGCCATGAAGCTGGCGATTTGGCTATAATTGCTGCCGCGCAGGTGCTCAAGGCGGCGTTCCGAATGAGTGATGTTGTCGCTAGGATCGGTGGTGATGAATTTGTAGTCTTGGCTGTCGACGCAGGAGAGTCAGCTGGTGCTCTCTCGGGGCGTGTGCAGGAGCTGGTTGAAGAGTTCAATGGTAGTAACCGATGCCGTTACCCTATTGGTCTGAGTATCGGCGCTGTCCATTGCTCCTCAAGAGAGCTAAGAACTTTGGGAGAGCTGCTTGCCAAAGCGGATGCGGCGATGTATCTCAATAAGCAACGTCGGTGCCAGCATCAATTGGAAGATGGTACGAGTGAAGCTAAGAGTGAAAAGAATACACGTGCAGAATCGGTGCAACTGCCTAGCTAACTCTTTCTGTGGGTTGAGCGCATGTACGTAAAATGTAAGAAATGGCAAATTAGCGTTTTTCGCAGGAATGTCCAGTATTAGCCAGGTATGAAGAAGTTTGAGCATGCAGAGAAAGTTCTTGTGAGTGATGCGCTTTTCCATACTTTTAAAATTTCTGAGCGGGAGCGATCTCAGACCTGGCTGCAAATTAAGAAGGCATCTCCGAAAAGGCTTGTCGAGATGCCTTTGAAAACTGTTTTGTGCAGAAAGCCATTGTGCTACTGGGAAGCGCGGACGACGTCTGCTTACCTACTCTCTTGGAGTTTAGCCCGCCTATCTCGATTGCCAGGCTGATCAAAAAGTTTGCCCGCTCTGCAATCGGGATGTCTAAACGCTGATGCATTTGGTCAAAATCGTTTAAGATGGCGTAGCCCCTAATCAATTCTCATTCCTTGAAGGAATCCTACCTATGTCCCGCTTAGCAGAATTTCGTCAGCTCGAGCAGCAACTGGCTTCTCAGCTCGCCGAGCTTGAAGCACTAAAAGGCAGCTCCGAGCTGAAGAAGGAAATCGAATTTGAGACCAAATTGCGCGACCTGCTGGCAAAGTATGGATTCAACCTGCGCGACATCATCAATATTCTCGATCCGCAAGCTAGCCGCCGAACTGTCGCACCTGTGGACGCTGAGAAGACGCCTCGCCGGCCGCGTCAAATGAAGGTCTACAAGAATCCGAGCAACGGTGAGGTTATCGAGACCAAAGGTGGAAACCACAAGTTGATTAAGGAGTGGAAGGCCAAGTACGGCGCAGGGGAAGTTGAGTCCTGGTTGGTAAAGTGAAGACCTAACTGGTGCATTAAGCCCGAAGTACAGTTGAAATTTAGCCTTCTGGCGCCATCAAAGGGTCGACGCTAGTCCGATCAGGTCTATCGCACGTACGCCAGATCCAGTTGTGAGCAACCTCGCCGCATTTATCGCGTTCTGAGGCATGTTGTTTGCGGACTGATGCGAGCGAGGGCTTGATTCGATTGGCCTTGATTGGCAGTATTCGGGGCCTGCGATCCATTGTCAGTCCTCCATCCCTCTCAATTTGGGGGCTGCGTAGTAGGAAGCGCAGATGACCCGGCCTTGTACCGGGTTTTTTGTTTCAAATGTAAAAAGAAAAACCCGGCGCAAGGCCGGGTTCACTTCTCCTACGTCATCCCAGCTTCGTGGATGGATGGGGAACGGGCTGGATAACGTATTGAGGTCGATGATGCACTCAGCATCGCAGGACGGCAACCAATTCAAATATCATCGATGACAAAGAAATTCATGACCGCTGAACTTTTTGCTGAAACTCCTCCAAGGATTTCATCTGGGTCTCAGACTCCTGCCGCAAACGCTCAATCTCCTTCGCCGGCGCAGAGGAGTTCCGCGCATCTTGGTATCTGCACAGTGCATCCAATGCCGATTGGATCAGACGCTCGTTCGCTATGTTCAACTCCTCATGAACCATGGATCATCACCTCTCAAGCATCTCAAGGGTAGTATAGTGCTCCGAATTCCAGCATGGAGGGCAGGGGCCTGATGGTAAGCGGCTGTAAGCGTCCGGCGAAGTCATCTACCCGATCCCAGCTGTAAGCACGATGATGGTCATCTGCTCACAATTGGCATGCACTAGCGCTATCATAGGTGCATTACTAGCTCTCGGACGCTCAGGACTTCCCATTGAGAACTATGGCATCGAGCAGTCCAACCTCTCATGGGAGGTCTTAAAACTCGGCGAGAAAAGGCCGTGTAATGCGATGTGCGCCTATGGCTCCAGTCGTCAGTCGGAACGTCCTCTTACTGCTGTTACGTGCGGGGGTAGTGGCGAGGTTTTGGTGGTCTGGCCAGCAGAGACAGCTCTGAGGCACGTCAGTGGTGTAGGAGGTGTTCATTGTTCGCCTTTGAGTTCTGACGCTTAACGGCAGCGCTGATCATAGGCATTTGTATTGATTGATTTTTCATGAACTTATCCGACTATCAGTTAGTCGTTTAGGCGGGCACGCGTCTCGATAAACTGGTCTGACCAGGTGGTAACTTTGGTTATAAAGCATAATTTGTCGCAAAAAAACTCAATTTGTCTGCAAATCCAAGGTCGCTTAGGCGTACACGTGCAATGTATGGTATTACCGGTCTAACCAGTTTTTTAAGCTTCGGAACGATGACCATACGAGTGCCCGTTGAAACCGCGTAAATGAGTCCAGAATCAAGGTTATCCCTGTTTAAGGATCGTTGAACACTCTTAGATTTCAACGGCTCGGAATCCCTATGCGAGTCTCGTTTCCTTCTTGGAAACCATCGTAGTCTTCTCCACACAGCTGTCAGGTTGATTTGCAGCCTGAAAGTGCATAGCACGCCCACGCCTCCATTAGTTGCTTACGTTTTTCCAAAAGGTCGCCCCTTCTGTACGCTGCTTCCGTCGCATTACTGATTTTGTGCGCCAGCGCCATCTCAGGAACGATGTTGGCAAAATGGGTTGTTTCGGCGGCCCAGTCTCTGAAACTCGACCGAAATCCATGCATGGTGATGACTTCGCCCGCTTCGTTACGCCAGCCTGGCCCGTCGTTCTTCACCGATATCTCATCCATCCCCCGGATCTTCTGAAGCATGGCCATGTTGGAAAGTGGGCGGCCAACAGTACGACCGGGAAAGAGCAGTTCGCTATTGCTCTTATTCTTGAGACTGCGAAGCGTTTCTAGAGCAGCCTTCGATAGCGGGACTCGATGCTGGCGGCCGGCTTTCATTCGGGTGGCAGGGATGGTCCAGACCTCATCTTCGAATTCGACCTCGCCCCAACGACCACCTAGAACCTCGCTGGTGCGCAGGGCGCACAACACTGTAAGCTTGACTGCGATTGAGCTGAGGTCCGTGGATGTGTTGAGAGCTTTCATGAAGGAGGGAAGTTGCTGCCAGGCTAGTGCTGCATGATTCCCTCGGTTTGCCAGCCTTCTTCGGGGTAGTAACTTGTCAAGGTGTCCTCGCCACTGAGCCGGGTTTTCGCCTGTGCGCATCCGGCGCGCTTTTGCCGCATCTAAAACAAGCTCTAACCGATTTCTTACCCTTGCAGCTGTTTCAGGTTTTTGGGTCCATATCGGATTCAAGATTTGCAGGATGTGATCCGTTTCAATCTCGTTCACAGGCATGTTCCCTACGATGGGAAAGGCGTACGTGGAGAGTGTGTTAGTCCACTGCTGCGCATGTTTGGCATTCTTCCAGCCAGCTCTATGGGCTTCGATGTAGTCTTCGGCTACTTCCCTGAAGACCTTGGCGGGAGGCGCTGATTCTTCCTCGCGGGGACTGGAAAGTTGCTGCCTCATTAGCACAGGATCTGCCCCGTCTTTGACTATTCTCCTCGCCTGGCTGGCTGAGTCCCGGGCCTGAACGAGCGTGATTTCGTTCACGGTACCCAACCCCATGTCCCTGGATTTTCCATTCAATTTGAACCGGTAAATCCAGCTTCCGCTGCCGACAGCCGACACCTTCAGGTACAACCCGTGACCATCGCTGTGCATAGCTTTCTCGCCCGAGCGCAACAACCGCGCCACTGACTTCACCGTTAACAGGTTCGATTTCATTCGTCCTCCTCATTTCCAGCCCATACTCCAGCCCATACTTTGGA
Source organism: Pseudomonas sp. ZL2 (assembly GCF_054788455.1). Taxonomy (NCBI): domain Bacteria; kingdom Pseudomonadati; phylum Pseudomonadota; class Gammaproteobacteria; order Pseudomonadales; family Pseudomonadaceae; genus Pseudomonas; species Pseudomonas sp. ZL2. The sequence continues at coordinate 173,029 of NZ_JBGOGX010000008.1, forward strand.
CCCTGGCTAGGGTTGGCCTTCAATCTGCCTTAGTGGAAGATGGTAACGCTAGATGCCTGATTTAGAACCGCTATTCGTCGGTCCAGCGTGCAGCAGTGGAAGTCGTTGGAAGGCTATTTGGCGGACTACGCTTCCGCCACTTTCAAAGCCCTGATTAGTCAGGGCTTTTTGCGTTTCTGGGGTCTAGAAAAGCCCTTGCGGAACCCGCCTAAATACCCAAGTGTTCCATAACTATTATGGATGTGTTCCAAAACTCCTCCTATTTTGAAGGCTTCGCGATGGCGCCTACGCGCCTGTAAACGCGCTCTGTGATGTCGCCCTTGGTGTGCCCCAATAGCAGGCTGGCGTCCTCAATATCCTTGATTTCCGATGCTGCCTTCGGGCGGATACCGGAGCGGAGGATGCCGGGGATGCGCTGATGGATATGGTGACTGGGTTCGCCAAGGCAACTATCGGCGCCCTGGCTGACATGGCCGCTCAATGGCTGGTGTACCAAGCCGTGCAACTGATCGTCGGCAAAACCACGCAATCCACTGCCGGCATGGCCCTGGTAGCGAATGCACAGGCGGCATCGTTCCAGGCGCAACTCGCGGCATACGCCTCGACTGCCGCCATTCCAATGATTGGCCCCGCAGCGGCACCAGCAGCTGCGGCTGCGGCAGCTGCTGCTACCGCACCGATGGTTGCTGGTGTGGCCTCAACCGCATTCGCGGCGAGACACCAGCACGCATAGGTGTGGCGCGGTATGGTCGCCTTGTTCGAACTCCAGAGCGACGCTGGATCGCGGCCCACTTCGTGTTCTAGGCGGCTGGAACGAGCCACACGCTGATTACTCGTTTTCCTGGGCTGGGTAGTCAGTAAAGGGGAAGCAGAAGGGATGGAAAATCAGTTCCAAAACTGAAGGCGCATACCGTGGTAGAATGCGGCCTGTAGCCGGGCGGTAAGGCGAAAGTTTTGGAACTGAAATCCGGGTCAAAGGTGCAGCGGGCTTGAGTCTTCGTATCGGTCTTGAAAACCGCGTTTCTGGGGCATGGAAAAATGTCGGCGCTGACAAAACTTCGGCTACTTGGTGGGCTTTGCCAGCGCTCCTACGCGGCGGTAAACCCGCTCAGTGATTTCCCTGCTACGAACGGAAAACGATAAGGCGCTGGCGGGCAGCGCGGGAGGGTCAGTCCCGTCGGACCCTGAAGCCGAACATGCACTCAATATCGTGGTATTCGCGCTTTTGATAGGCCTTGAACTTGGCCTGCGAGGGCGTGCTGGCCAGCATCTGGGCTTCAACTCAAGCAAGGGCACAGGGCAGGACAGATGGTTTTGGCGGTGCCTTGTAATTTGAGCTTACTGGAATGGTAACTGTCTCGAGTCCGTAACTAGCACGGGCTGAACAAAGCCTTCGGTATCACCATTCAGCCACGATTGTTCTGTTCGTGATACGTAGAATTTAACGGCTGCGCCAAATTCGTCGGTTGAAGCTGCTGCGATCAATGTGTGCTGCGGATACTGCGTGCGCCACTGCTGAGACACTGCGTTGATCAACAGCAAGGCATGTGCAAGATGATCGTCCTCCAGGTAATCGTCGATACGCAGTGAGTTGACCCAGCATTCAACGCTCGTCTCGTCCGGGCAGAGCGCTCTTTGCACAGTTCGAAGTCTTTTCTTGAAAACGGTCAGTAGAAAGCACCCCTCCCACTCACTGAACCCTTCCGCGATCAGTCTAATCAGCTCATTTGGCAAATTTTTACCGCTGAGCGTTACTGCCTCAAGCTCTTGGGACATCAGCTGATTTATGACCACTCCGACTCCCCTAAGTACCTTTCCATGGCGTTGTCTGCCGAGTTGTTAAGCTTTTTGTCTTCCAACAGCATGTTGACGGATTTGGGCGCGTCTATGAAGGTTTTCGTGTCCGGATCGTCTACTTTGTGGCTGAAGGTCGCGACGGGATGTGGGTCATGGCATTTTTTCATGTAGACGCCGGCCTTCGCGGCCAGAGTGGTAGCCGCACTGTGCTTATCTGTTTGCCAATCGCCGCGCCAAGGCCCCTCCAAATGAACCAGACCAAGTAGAGCGAGGCGGCCCGGCGTCGCGCCCTTGAAGATCAGCTGCCGGCCAACAACGAAATCCACCACCCGGAAGGGCGCAAGCCACGAACCTTACGCGCCGAAGGTCTTTTCCACGGAATGAGGTTGCACAAAACAGCTGTATGTATGTACAGTTGTTTTGTGGCTGAGAATTCACTCGGCTCAACTTAACGAAACTCGTTTCTATGGAGAAACTTTATGAATGGAAGCATTGTTCGGTTTGCTCTTTTGCTCGGCATCGCTGCCGGATCTGTCGGCGCAGCTCAAGCTGATAGTTCGCCTGTTGGCCTGTGGCGAATGACGTCGTTTACCATTCCGGGCGGAGCTGTGGCGACTAATCAGACGGTCTGCCTAAAGGCCGATAGCACTTGGTATTCCACCAGTGAGCCGAACTGGAATGGCAGCTGGTACAAGAACGAAAAAGAGGTCCGTTGGTACGGAAGTATTCCTATCGCTCAGATCGGTAATGTCGCAAGCATGGCGATGGGCAAGCTGGATAGCCCCACCACCATGACTGGCAACTATTCGGAATGGACCGCCCCCGGCACTCCGCCTCTTTCCTTCGACCGGCACTTCACCTACTCGATGACCTTTCTACAGGCTGAGTGCCCACCACCGAAGTAGTGAACAATAGGCGAGGGGCATCGAGTAAAGCTGCCCCTCGCTCCATTCCTTTTAAATCGAACTGGAACGGCGGCCAGCCCAGGACGTCGGCCAGCCGGCGAAATACCAGCTATGGTCACTCGGCGGGCCCGCACGCTCACTGCACTGAGCTTGGCGTCGGGCTCAAGCACGAGTGCTTGCGAGAAGCCGGTAGCGAACAAAGCGTGTGCCGTCGACGTTGACCTCTCCGTCCGGTTGAAACCCTACTCGAAGAACACCCTTGATCCGAGTTCTAGTCGGTGCAAGCAAGACAGTGACCGATTCCAGCCCCATCTCCTGAAAGGCTCGCCGAACGATCTCATCATAAATTGCTTTGCCCAGGCCCCAGTAGTCCGGATGTAAAACCAGGGCGAGGTCTGCATCACCTTCTGTTTGCTGCAACCCACCCCAGCCGGCAAATTTTTGATCCACCATGAACGCCCAGGGGCCATATCCGTTGAGCATCCACTGTGACTCTTTTTCGGCGACCCACGCTGAGCATTTGGCTTGGTCGAAATCAGGGCGGCCCAAGGGCATGTGGCGCAAGACAACCGGGTTGTTGTTGAGGTCGATGATGTCGGCGCTGCTGATTTCACTGAGTCGCTTGAATTGCAGGTCCATGCTTTGCCTTTTCCGCGATGTTTAATGCTGGTTTGCACCCGCGCAGACGAACGAACCTAGCCGGCGGGCTTGTGCTCTGCAGTCCCTTTCGCAAGGTCAACGGCGGCGGTAATGGCTGCTCGCGCTTGCGGGCTGTTCTTCCAGCAGGTCGAGCCTAGCGCGGCTGACGCCTGAGCCAAAATGTCACTGACATCCGATTTGGCTAACCCTGCTAGCGATTCAATACCCATCTGTTCGAGCCGGGTAATGACGGTTGGGCCTACGCCCTTGAGTGTGAGCAATGCCGCTCGCTCTTTCGGTGAAAATGGCATCTGAGAAATCCTTTTCAGGGTATGAGTCTTTGGAGGATTGCATGGGAGATCATATAGGGCAGGTGGGTTCCTGTTCACTCCAAGTGCAGGTAGCCCTGTGGGATTATTCGGCCCACACGACCTGATAAAGGACGGATACAACAACCAACCTTAGGAAAACTCATTTAAATCAATCTGTTATCTTCTTTCTGGAATTCGGATACAAAAAATTTCAAAACTCCCGTGTACAGGTGTGGAATGCCAAGGGTAATTTCACCCTCAAGCTGTGCGGTCAACTGCAATGGAATGCAGCCTGTAGCAACCCGGATCTTCATGCCTCCACCGGGTTTGCACCTACTACAATAGAGGGAGCTAATCGTGAACTGCATTTTCTGTGCAATCGCCAAGAAAGAATCACCGGCTGCCGTTATCTACGAAGACGAGCAGTGCCTGGCCTTTCTCTCCATCCAGCCGATTACTCCTGGCCATGTCCTGGTCATTCCCAAGGCCCACGCAAGCGGCCTGGGTGATATCCCTCCTCAAACCTGTGGCCACATGATGCGTGTGGGTCAACGGGTGGCGGCCGCCCTGCGTGAAAGCGGCTTGAGCCTCAATGAAAACCCCTGCGAAGGTATCAACCTGCTGCTGTGCGATGGCGCTGTGGCCGGGCAGACCGTGGGCCACGCCCACCTGCATGTACTGGCCCGCTTTGTCGGTGACGGTTTCAACCTGGGTCATGCGGACCTTCCACTCGCTACGCCCCAAGTGCTGGGCGAGCGCGCAGAGCAGATCCGTCGAGCCTTGACCTCACTGCCACCGGTTTAACTGCAAGTCGCTTTAGTTTAAAGGCACGCCCGCGATAAGAGGGTTGCGTGCCTTGCTGTGCGCAGTAAGCAAATCATCAACTTGTAGGCATCTACGCAAGGAGGCGAAGCTATGTATTGTACTGTGGAAACTTAGGTCGTGCGCTGGGCTGAGTTGAACACTACAGATCACAATAAGAAGGGAATTCTCATGCCGTCACTCGCAAGTAACAAGGCTGCCTTGCCTTCGGCAAATATGCAGTTGGTAAAGGATGATTCAGCCGGATCGGCAATCTACAGTTTCTATGATTCAGTACTTCAAGACTTGTGCCAGTCTGACAAGGTCCAAGTCAGGCAGGTGGTTACGCCAGCGCAGTTTCTCGAACTGTCTCGTGCCCGCAGCCGGTTGTACGGGCAGCGAAAGGTTTACTACAAGACGTTGTTTGGTAACGCGGTCGACGACACCGTATGCCTGGATGAGTACGACCCGCGTTCCTACGTGTTTGCCTTTTATTATGATGGTGAAATTATCGGCACCCAGCGTATTACGCCTTTCCCTCACGAGTCGGGCGAGTTCATCAGCCATGAACAACTGGTGCGGTTCTCCGGGCCCAATTACGAGAATGAGTGCGTCGAACTCTCGCGACTTATTGTCGACAAGCATTCCCCGGTCAAGAACGTGGTCAACGGCTTGGCGATGACCGGCGCCTCGCTGGTCGCCCTGGAAGGCGGCTACAAAACCTTCATCACCTACGTAAAACCGCGGCTTGCGCCGAAGTTCGACAGCTTCGTCTTTGATCAGGACGGTATCTTCTTCCAGATCAAAGCCCGCGGTGATCACTACTACGCCCTGTACAAAGGCGATCTGATGCCGTCGGTCACGCCCTTCTTCGGCCTGCAAAGCTGCCCTGCAGACCTGAAGGACATTGATGATTTGATTCGCTACACCTTGGCGGCCCGTACCGCGAGGCAGTCACTGGCGGGATGAGCATCCAAAAACAACGACAACATTGAGGTTGATCCAAGATGGAAGCCAGGAACAAAGAAGTGGTCATCGAGTTTTACGAGCGCATGTTTGGCCAGCGGGAACTGGCGGTCGCCGATACGTTGATTGCCGAGGATTATGTACAACACAACAATGTATTTATCCCACCGCGCCGCGAAGGCTTCAAGACCTACTTTACGCAGTTCTTCAAAACATTCCCCGAGTCGGGTACCAGCATTGAACGGGTATGCGCCGAAGGCGATTATGTCTTCCTGTATGCCAAGCACTGGGCCAAGCACAGGTTCTTTACGGTGAATTACAAGGTGATCGATATCTATCGTGTGGAAAACGGTGTGCTGATGGAACACTGGGACACTATCGAAGGTCTGGGGTTCTTCTCCAAGTTCATCTACATCATAAAGTCTGTGCTGCGCCTGTAAGTCCGTGTTCGCTTGATATTATAAAAAGTGTCATGAATGATTTATCAACCCGCCAAGGAAGAGAGTGAAATGACTGAAGTGACCGCGTTTCGCAAAGAGCTGAAAGCCATCTGTGATGCCGAATGGGAAAAGATCAAGGCCGGCCGCTTTTTCCAGATGATGAAACGCCCCGAGTTGCAGCGTGAGCTCTACATCAAGTCGATTGTCCAGGTGTATCACTACACCAAGAACAACGCGATCAACCAAGCGGTGGCGTGCTGGAACCAGGACCATAAAAAGGTCGGCCTGCTGCGTTTTGCGATGAAGCATGCGCTGGAAGAACTGGGCCATGAAAACATGGCGTACAACGACCTGATCGCCATTGGCGTCGACAAGTCCGAGTTCGATAAGCCGATGCTGCCGGCCACAGAGGCGTTCTACGGCTACCTGGATTTCGTCTCTGTGTGCCGCGGCATCATTCCACGGCTGGGCTACAGCTTCTGGGCCGAGGACTGCTACGAGCACCTCGAGCCATTGATGGATGTCTGCAAGAACCATCTCAAGCTGACCGACCAACAACTTACCTTCTTTGTCGCCCACGCGATCATCGACGAGAAACACTCCGAGCAAGTCAACGCAGCCATCGACCGCTGGGTCGTGACCGACGAAGAAAAAGAGTCGGTCAAGCAAGTCGCACGCACCACGGTTTACTTGATGGGCAAGATCCTCGAGTCGGTCGCCGACGAGTTCTGAGGCTTGGCAACAGGCGTCCTCGCGCACCCGCTGCGCGAGGAGTTTTTACAGGGCGTGCATAACAATAAAACGATCGGCCGGACTGGCGCTTGTCCAACCGCCTGGCTGCCTCGGTCAATTCACTAGGAGGTGACATGAGTAGCAATAGCGACATGATTACCTGGGGCATGATGTTGCGCAAAATCCCCTCGATCGCCCGGGCCATTCCTCGGCTCGTCAGGGGAATCAAAGCTTCCAAGCTCAAGGTCGATCAGCCCTGCGGCCTGGGGTGGGCCTTCGAACAGGCGGTTGCGCGCAACCCTCAAGGACCGGCGTTGCTCTACAAGGACAATCGTTTCAGTTATGAACAGGTCAACCAGTGGGCCAACCGTTTCGCCCACTACCTGCTTGCCCGTGGCCTGAAAAAAGGCGATGTGGTCGGCATATTTGTTGAAAATCGCCCGGAATTGCTGGTCAGCGTGCTGGCGGTCAGCAAGATCGGCGGTATCTGCGCCATGCTCAACACCTCGCAGACCAACAACGTCCTGATCCACAGTTTGAGCCTGGTCAATCCCTCGGCGATTATCGTTGGCGAAGAGTTGGTGCCATCCTTTGACGCGGTGCGTAACGAGGTTGCCATCGATGAGTTGAGCACGTTCTTCCTGGCTGACACCGACACCACTCGCGATGCGGGCGTCGCGCCCGAGGGTTACATCAACCTGACCCGCGTCAGCGAAGCGCACTCCGCTGTCAATCCGGCGACCACCCAGCAGGTCTACCTGGACGACGCCTGCTTCTACATTTACACCTCCGGCACCACCGGTTTGCCCAAGGCCGGGGTGTTCAAGCACGGGCGCTGGATGAAAGTCTACGGTAGCTTCGGCATGATCGCCCTGGATATGCGCCCCGATGACATCGTCTATTGCACCTTGCCGCTCTATCACGGCACCGGGCTGTGCGTGAGCTGGGGCTCGGCATTGGCCGGGGCCTCGGGTTTCGCCATCCGCCGCAAATTCAGCGCCAGTCAGTTCTGGAATGACACACGCAAGTTCAAGGCCACCACCATTTGCTACGTCGGTGAATTGTGTCGCTACCTGATCGACCAGCCTCCCGCCGGCAACGATGGCGACAACCCGGTGGTGAAAATGATTGGCAACGGCCTGCGCCCGGGCGTGTGGGTCGACTTCAAGAGACGCTTCAACATCGAGCGGGTCTGCGAGTTCTATGCCGCCAGTGACGGCAACATCGGCTTTACCAACATTCTCAACTTCGAAAACACCATCGGCTTTGCCATCAACGCCTGGTCGCTGGTGGAGTACGAACACGACACCGGCGAGCCGCGGCGCAGCGCGAACGGTTTCATGCAGAAAGTCGGCAAGGGTGGCCAAGGTTTGTTGCTGGCCAAGATCGACGACGACGCCCCATTCGACGGTTACACCGATCCGGAGAAGAGCAAGAAGGTGGTGCTGTACGACGTTTTCGAGAAGGGCGATCGTTACTTCAACAGCGGCGACCTGATTCGCGATATCGGCTTTGGCCACGCCCAATTTGTCGACCGCCTGGGGGACACCTTCCGCTGGAAAGGCGAAAACGTCTCCACCACCGAAGTCGAAAACATCATGGTGCAACACCCCCACATCGCCGAAGCCGTGGCCTACGGTGTGGAAATCAAGAACACCAACGGCCGCGCCGGGATGGCCGCCATCACCCCATCGGCCCCGCTGGAGCAACTGGATTTTTGCGACCTGCTGCGCTTCGTCAAAAGCCAGATGCCCCACTACGCGGTGCCGATGTTCCTGCGCATCAGGACCTGCATGGAAACCACCGGCACGTTCAAATACCAGAAAACCAAGCTAAGGACCGAAGCCTTCGACCCCAGCCAAACCGGCGAAGACCCGGTCTACGCTTGGCTACCGGGCACCGAAACCTACGTGCGCGTGACTGAGCAGGTGCTGCAGGACATTCATGGCGGCAAGTTCCGCTACTGAAGGGCAACTGCGCGCGCGTCAAACCACAAGGCTGAACAAATGCGTAAGGCTGCTCACTCAAGCGGAGCAGCCTTACGCGTCCTGGTATCCCCGTCATAGCGCTCCGCGCCCCATTGGATGCATGCCCACGACCGCTTGATTGCAGCGCTAGGTACTCTGGCCCTTGTGGCGCAGGGCATTCCGAGGTACAGGGTAAAGTGCCTTCAGCTGTGAGATCGCAGGAGCGTTCGATGATGTCCACTCCCTCACTGCCGGCCATGCTGCCCCTCAAGCGCAATGTGCGCCTTGCGCTGACGGTCTGGAAGATCTGGTCGTCGCGCCAGCGCGCGTTGAGCGAGGTCAACGTACACAGCCTCAACCTCCCCCTGGCGCTGGACACCTATGCCGAAGGTATCAACAGGCAGAACTGGCCGCGAGCGAAATCAAGGAACTCGTCGCGCAACTCATGACGATGCAGCAAAGCAGTCCGCTGCAACCGCTCATGGACACGCCTTGTGTCGGATCTTGGGCTCGCGAACGCATGGACGCATTCCGTCGCCTCACCAGAACTTTAGCGCTGACTTTGAATCATATGGCACATCAATCATCGCCTCTGGAGGCGTTCGAATCATGAGAAAAACCTTTGTAGCTGTTTTTGCGTGTGCGTTTGCACTGGGGGCAACTGCGCTGCTGCCTGCCGAGTTTTCGCCCATTGGCTCAGCCTACGCGAAAGACGGTGGCCATGGTGGAGGAAATGGCGGCGGGCATGGCGGGAATGGCGGAGGCCGGGGCGGTCAAGGCAGCAAGGGTGATGGCTTTGGTGGAGATCATGCAGGTAAGGCAACCCGCGATCATGGCGTGAGCGGCAATCACTACGGCAGCGACCGCAACGACGATAATGGCCATGGTTCCGCCACCTCTGGTATCGCCCACTCCAAGGATACTCGTGGCCTGTCAAAGTCGACGGCTATTTCTCGAACTACTCCAGGCGATCATAATTCCAAAGGACTGAGAAATGCAGTCAGCTCGTCCTCAAAGAATGACCGTTGAGGCGTCTACTTCTATCTGTCCATCGTTAGTAAAGTAGCCCAGCCCCGCGCTGGGCTTTTTTGCATTTGGCTACCGCCCAGCCCAGCCCAGCCCAGCCCAGCCCAGCCCCGCGCCGATGCCGCCCGATGCTCATGAACGGCTGAGGGTGGCGTGTGAGCGGTCCAGGGCAACGAGCGTGGAGTAGCGGCGTCTTCAGCGATCAATCAGGGCGTGCGGGCATGTGCCCGAAACCTGGCATCGTCTGAATCCCAAACCAACTGATACCCCCCGCCATTCGGCACAGGGTTGGCAATCTCGTACTCTCGCCACTCCGTCATTGCCCGACCATCGATTTCCGTTGGCTTGCGCTCAAGCAACCACACAACGGCATTGATGAACTGCCCATGTGAAAACACTGCAATATCCTCGGCAGGATGCGCGGCGAGTCGATCCAGGAATACTTTTGCCCGAGAGACGAAGTCCAAAAACGACTCCGCTCCCACGCCATCCCGCAACGCTGGATCTGACTTGGCCCAATACGCCTCGACCCAGTTCCGCCGCTGGGTAACTGTGGTGTTGGCGCAGCGCGCCGGTTCAAGGTAGGTGAATTCTTGAACTGGCCAAGTTTCGAACGCTGCAGCAGGGAAGGCCGTGGCCGTCGCCTTGGCGGTTGCCTGGGCTCGGGAGAACGGTGAGGCAACGATCAACTGCGGCGCCTGGGTGAACGACCGGGCTACTCGTTGCGCTTGTTCGACACCCTTCTGCGTAAGGGGAATGCTTGCGTGATCGCGACTGGCTTCGCCTGCGTTTGCGGCGCTTTCACCGTGGCGAATCAGCCTGGTTTGCTTCATTGTTTACCTGTCTTTTGAAAGTGCATGGGACAATCTGGTTTAACATGACGCCAGATCAACAAGGAGGATTGATATGAACAACCCCAGCAAAAAGCCCTTCATCCTTGCCGGCGGTCCACTCATCGCCATGGGCGCAGGCTTTATTGCCGTGGGCCTGTCCGGGCAACCTGCATTCGCTTACACCGGCCTGGGCTTGCTTGTTCCCGGTGTAGTATTGGTCGCGATCGAGTTCTGCTCGAGGCGTCGACAAGCTTGAGGGGTAGGCATCAGCAGCATTGTTCACGATAAGGATATCCGTGCAAAACCCACAACCGACCGATCCATCCGATTCCCTTGCAACTTCACCCCCCGAAACGTTGATGAACTGGTCGATCAAGGCTCGCCTCATTGCGCCCAAGGACCTGCGCAATGGCATCCTGGCGATTACCATCGGGATGCTCGGGGTAGCCGGTATGCTCAGTTGGCTGGGGGGCGACAATTGGGTCTACGGGATATGTGCCGTTATGTACGTCCTGATGCTGCTGTTATTAACGGTCAGAACCCACCTCTCATTCCAGCTCACCCGCGACGGTATAACGATCAGCAAGTACGTACGCTCCGATCGCGCCGCCAGAATCACCATCGTGGTGGTTGTGGTGATCGAAGCGGTGGTGATGCTCTGGCTGGCGGTGGCGACCGGCACCTGGTGGCTGTTGCTGACGCCGCTGTTTATCGCCTACATCCTGCTCACCCGCGAGATGGCGCCGCCTTCGCCCGAAGCCTGTACGGAACATGAGCACGGCCCCGGCTGGGAGCAGTATCGCTACCTGACCATTGACCGCAAGCGCCGCATCCTGGTCCCGCATATCAGTGAGCTGTCCATCGGCTTCGAACTGCGTTTGCCCGACAAGGCAATGTTCGAAGAGTGCCTGGCGCTGTTACGTGAACTGTTGCCAGCGCAGGTCGAGTATCTGGAGCGGGATTGGGAGTACGCCTGACGCAACGCCAACAGCAGCGCCCGTTAGTTTGCCTGCTTACCCAAGCCCTGCAACTTTTCCTGTAAATGCCGGATTTGCCAGTTGTCCTCGGGGTAGAACTGTCGGGCTATCTGGAGGGCTTGCGTATAGGTGCTGCGGGCTTTGCCGGTGTCACCCCTGGCTTCATGGATTTTGCCCAGGTTGTAATAGCGCAGCGACACTTTGGGGTGACGCTCGCCAAAGAATGCGATGTCGCTGCTCAGTGCCTTGTTCAGGAAGGCTTCGGCCTTGTCGTATTGTGCAAGGCCGAAGTAGGCGTCGCCGATGTTGTTCCAGCGGATGGCGACGCTAGGGTGGTTCGCACCATGGTTGGCCAGGTCGATATCCAGTGCCAGCTGATAATAGCCCAGTGCGTCCTGGTATCGGTGCTGAAGGTGGTAGGCAAAACCCAGGTTATTCAGTGCCGTGGCTACCGACGCGTCGTGTTCACCCAGCCGCCGCTTTCTGATCGCCAGGTTCTTTTCAAGGTTGTCGATGGCCTGGTCATACTGCCCCAGTTTGCTCAACGTCGTACCTAGGTTGTTGTAACTGTCGGCGGTGTGCAGGTCATCGTTGCCAAGTACTGCGATGCGCATGTCCAAGGCTTTCTGATGCTGGCTCAGGGCAGTCTCGAAGTTGCCCAGTCGCTCGTGGAAGTAACCAAGGTTGCTCCAGTAGGTCGCCTGCTGGCTGAGCGATACTTGGCCGTTGCGTTCGGCCGCTGCAAGTGCTTGGCTCATTAGCCGTATTGCCTGGCGATCATCTCCCAAGGCCGACACTGCCCGGGCTTTGACATTCAAGGTTTCGCTATCGCCAGGATCGCTTGAAAGCACGCGATCCGCTTCCTGGATCGATGCCTGGTATTCGTCCGCCAGTAACAGGTTCAAGGCTTTTTCGCTCGGCGGGGCAAGGGCGGCGCTTGCACACGCCATCATCACCAGCAACGGGAGAGGCAGCAGCATGTTCAATACATGAATACGCATGGTGTTCCTTCTAGTCGACGTGCAGTTCCAGCATCAGCTCTGCAGCTGTTTTGCTACGGCCTGTTCTCTTTTCAGTGCAATGGCCAGCATCGCCGCCGCTGTAATCCCGGGCATCATGAAGATATAGATTGTCGTTGGGAACGTGCGGCCAAAGTAGGCCCACGGCACGCCCCAAAGTGCGGTCGCGACCACCCCGGCAATCAGCAGGCGCTTGTAGCGTACTTCGGGGGTTGTGGCCATTGAGATCGCGTAGATTTTCCAGCTCGTCCACAGGCAGAACACTGACATCGAGATCGGCAGCAGAATGATCGCCCAGGCGAGCCAGCCTGTTGACGCCAGTGAGCCGAGTGCGCCAGCGAGAAAGAACAGTGCCCCCCAGATAAACACCAGGGTGACGGGCAACAGTCCGGCAATCGCGCCGAAGGTTAGAACAATTCGAAGTTTGACCAGGTTACTCAAGAATCCGTCCATGGCTTGCGGCGCTCTCCATTCAAGCAGGGCGCCATCATACCCTTGCCGTCACCCAGGCAAAAACAAGACCTGTCGGCAAGGAATTTGGGAAGCGGGGCAGGGGCTTTGCCTGGAAACTGATTTCAGTTTAGGCCGGAGGTGTTTGGGGATAAACGCCCGGGGCTGAAAGCTTTATTGGTGAAACAGTAACAATGCCGTTTGCCGCACAAGCAATAAGCGCTAATGGCGGTTATTATCCGCGCCCGCAGTGTGTACTGCGGATGTCTTAGTCAAGGAGCAGGCTTGTAATGAGTCGACGTGCTGCATGGAAGCTGATGGTGGGTGCGGGTATCGGGCTGTGTGTATTGCTCGTTGTGGCCCTGCTCAAGGAGCCCAGGGTGGTGCTCGCGAAGTTGCAGTTCCACGGCGGTGCCCATCCTCGCGATGACGCCAGGCAAGTACACGAGGTTTACCGCCAGGCCGTCGAGCAGCTGTTGGCCGCCCAGCACATCGATACGCAACGGCTGCAGATCGAACTCGATCCCCAGCAAAGTGACACCCTCGTGCTGCGTGGCCCTGAGCCAGCCCTGAGCGCCGCGCAGCGCCAGGCCTTGGCCAGCCAGCTCGATGCCATCCTGCAGGCGCGCAAGGCGGTGGTCTCCAGTGTGCAATTGCAGCTGGACTACAGCCAGGCCAAACGAATGAATGCAGCGGGGCGGGAAATCGGCCCGGCCCCTGCCAACGTCGTCGCGATGGGACGCAAGGTAATACCGCTGTGGTTCGACTTTCCCTACGAGACGAGCCTCGATACCCGCATCAGCGACAGCGAGCGGCGCCATGCCTTCGCCGGTAGCAGCACGGTCAAGGCCGAAGTGGGCTGCCAGCTCGACAGTTTCGTGCAGAGCGCCTTGCCGTTCGTCATCACCGGCTTCAAGGCCGACAGCGCGCAACTACAGGGCGGCATGGACATTCTCACCCACGATAAGTTGACCCTGCGCGTGCCTGCCAGCCTGTATTTTGACGACCGTGACCTGCGCGAGCGCCTCGAGACGGGTGGGCTCAAGGTCAGCGTGGGAAGCGAGATGTCCTATGGCAAGTTTCGCTCGACCTGGCTGACGATTGAGTTCGGATCGCTTGGCGAGCACCCCTACCAGCCCTTCGACATGGCCGACGCCGGGCGCCAGGGCCTGCGCGAGATGTGTGGCAACTACGCGTATCAGGCCGGGCGGCCGTTTTCGTTCTTCTACGGGGTAGGGCTGGACCGGCTGCAAAAGGTCGATATTGCGCCGCAGGGCTGAAGCTGAGCAGGAGCGCCGGTGTCGTGCCCGGCGTGATAGCATGCCGCCGCGTTTCAAGGCGCGTCATCCAACCTTCTCCACTGGCGTCACCGAAAGGACTCAGCAAACCCATGTATTTCACCCTGGAATTCTACAGCGCCCTCACTTCGCAGTTCTGGACGCCGGTCCTCGCCGGCGTACTCACCTGGATTCTCCTCTGGTTCCGCAGCCAGTCCTACGACGGCACCGGCGCCTGGACCCTGGGCTTGATCGTGGTGCTGTGCGCGGTGGCGTTCTTCCCCAATGGCTATCACGCTGTGTTCAACACCGGCCCGACCTTCTACACCCATGACCGTATCTACGCGCCTGACTACTCGGCAAAGTTCACCGCCGATGTGCTGCTGACCATCGCCGGTATGCTGGTGGGCATGCTCGCACGCAAGATCGTTATCAGCTTGCGCTAATCGCGAAACTTCACCACCTGGTTGCACTCGGGGCACTCGATCAGCTTCTGGGTGAAGACCTCGTGGGGCAGTAACCCGCGGTGCATCAACAGTCCTTCTCCCGGCTTGTACAGATGGTGCATGGATTTGTTGCATTCCGGGCAGCGCACAAACAGCGCGGTGAAGAAGAACAGGCAAAGGCCGGCGATGGCAAAGACTACGTAGGCTTCGAAGTACCGCGTTGCATCACGGTCGAACAGCACCCAGATCATGTAGAGGCCGCCGGTCCAGATCGTAATGTTGAGATCGACCTGCATGAGGATGGCGAGAAAACGGTGCTTGAGGGGTTTCAACAGGATCATCCATTGATCGTTCAAAGGCGCAATTGCGCAGGGGGATGCTAGCGCTACGGCGGCTATTCTACTCAAACGGGCGGCGCCAACCACTACCCCAACGACGCCACGCTGTTGAGCAAGGTCTTGACCAGTTGCGCCTGGCGCGTGGCGCCGGTCTTGGCGAAGACACCGCGCAGGTGGGCGCGCACGGTATTGCGCGATACCCCGAGTGCTTCGGCCGTCTCATCAAGGGTCTGGCCATCCATCACCAGCATGGCCACCTCGGTTTCCGTGCGGGTCAACTGGAACAGGCTGCGCAGCAGGTTGCGCGAGGCCTGTGGCGAGTCCGCCGGGTCGCGGATGAACACCGCCACGGCCGGGCGCCGGGTGCCGTTCTGGGCCTGGTAGCTCATGGCAATCGGGCGCAGCAACAGGTTCAGCGGCATCTCGCCGCTGGGCCGTGTCAGGGTCAGCACCTGCAGGTCGTCGAGGCCGCGCTGGCGCTGTTTCAACACCGCCTGGATGGCATGCTGCAGCGCGCGGTTCTCATGGCTGGCAAAGGCACACAGCTTGTCGTGCCTGCACTCCAGGCCGTCGCGACTGTCAAACAGGCGCTGGGCGGCGCGGTTGCAGCGCATCATCCGGCCGTTCTCGTCGAGGATGGCCGTGCCGACCATCAGGCGGTCGATGGTGGCCGCATAGAGCTGGCGCTCGGCATCCAGTTGATCCACTGCCGAGTGCAGGTCTACAGCCTGTTGCAGGTGCGGCAACAACAGGCGGATCAAGTTGATCTGCGCTTGATTGAAATCCTCGCTGGCGTGGTCGCGGCAGGCGAACAGGGCGCAGTGCATGCCGGCGGCGGTGCGCATGTTGGCCACCAGTACATGGCGCAGGTCCAGCGGCCGCAGGTAGTTGCGGTAAAACTCATGGCCCAGCCAGGCCTCGGTGCCCAGCACTTGGTCGGCACTGGCGACCTGGTCCACGGGCCAGTCGATGAACGGGCAGATCGAATAGTAATGCTCGCTGTAGGAGGGCTCGCCAGGCAACAGCGGGCCATGTACCGAGGCATTGACGATCAGCCCGGGGCGCTGGTGGTCGGGATTGCGCAGCACCAGGGTGAAGAAGCTGGCGGCGAAGCGTTGGCGCAGGACGTCCAGCAAACTGGCCCAGGGCGTCGACTCCAGCGGGCCGTGATAGACCAGCCCGAGCAGGCTGCTGAGCTCGGCAGGGGCAATGTCGAGGCTGGCGTGCAGGTCCGGGCAGGTAGGAAAGGGCAGGGTCATGCGCGCCTCTTTGGCTGCGTGTCGTTATGGCTCGAGTATCGACCTGGGTCAGGGAGACAAAATCGTCCGTTTGGCTTAGATGGCCGGGCGCTGATGAGCGCAGCGCACGCACCAGGGTGCAACGCTGCGCCCGGTCGCCGTTACAACGCCAGCAGGGCCTCGACGATGCGTTCGGCAGCGACCTCGGCAGTCTCGTGCTGGGTATCGATATGGATATCCGGTGCCACCGGTGGCTCGTAGGGCGAATCGATGCCGGTGAAGTTCTTCAGCTCACCACGCCGGGCTTTCAGGTACAGGCCCTTGGGGTCGCGCTGCTCGGCCAGGGCCAGCGGCGCATCGATGAAGATCTCGAGGAAATTGCCATCGCCCGCCAGGCCCCGGGCCATGTCGCGTTCGGCACGGAACGGCGAGATGAACGACACCAGGGTTATCAGGCCAGCATCGAGCATCAGCCTGGCCACCTCCGACACCCGGCGGATGTTCTCCACCCGGTCGGCTTCGGTGAAGCCCAGGTCGCGGTTCAGGCCGTGGCGCACGTTGTCGCCATCGAGCAGGTAGGTGTGTCGGCCCAGGGCATGCAGCTTGCGCTCGACCAGGTTGGCGATGGTCGACTTGCCCGCGCCGGACAACCCGGTAAACCACAGCATTCGTGGCGCCTGGCCCTTGAGCGCGGCATGGGCCTCGCGGTTGACGTCGATGGCCTGCCAGTGCACGTTTTGCGCCCGGCGCAAGGCAAAGTGCAGCATGCCGGCGCCGACCGTGCGGTTGCTCAGGCGATCAATGACGATGAAGCCGCCAGTGTCGCGGTTGTCGGCATAGGCATCAAAGGCGATCGGCCGGTCCAGGTGCAGATTGCACACGCCGATGCCGTTCAGCTCCAGGGTCTTGGCCGCCAGGTGCTCGAGGCTGTTCACATCGACCCGGTGCTTGAGGTTGGCGCAGCTCATGCCGACGGTGCGGCAACCGATCTTCATCAGGTACGGGCGGCCCGGCAGCAGCGCTTCTTCGTCCATCCATACCAGGGTCGCCTCGAACTGGTCGGCGACGGCCGGCGGGGCGTCGGCCAGGGCGATCAGGTCACCGCGGCTGATATCGATTTCGTCCTTCAGGGTCAGGGTCACGGCCTGGCCGCACAGGGCTTGCTGCTGTTCTCCGGCACTGCCAAGGATGCAGGTGATCTCGCTCTGCTGGCCTGAAGGCAGCACGCGGATGCGCTCGCCGACGCGCACGCTGCCGGCCGCAACGTTGCCGCAATAGCCGCGAAAATCCAGGTTCGGCCGGTTCACCCATTGCACCGGCAAGCGGAACGGCGCCTGGCTCTGCCGGGCTTGCTCCAGCGGCACGTCTTCCAGGTGCGCAAGCAGGCTCGGGCCCTGGTACCAGGGGGTGTTGGGGCTGGTTTCGAGCATGTTGTCGCCGCGCAGTGCCGAGAGCGGGATGCACTGGATATCCTGCAGGCCGATCTGTGCGGCGAAGGCGCGATACTCGGCTTCAATGCGCTCGAACACTGCCTGCGAATAGCTCACCAGATCGAGCTTGTTGATCGCCACCACCACTTTGCGGATGCCCAGCAGCGACACCAGGTAGCTGTGCCGGCGGGTCTGGGTCAACAGGCCCTGGCGGGCATCGATGAGGATCACTGCGAGGTCGGCGGTGGACGCACCGGTGACCATGTTGCGGGTGTATTGCTCATGGCCGGGGGTGTCGGCAACGATGAACTTGCGCTTTTCGGTGGCAAAAAAACGGTAAGCCACATCGATGGTGATGCCTTGCTCGCGCTCG
Source organism: Pseudomonas sp. ZL2 (assembly GCF_054788455.1). NCBI lineage: Bacteria > Pseudomonadati > Pseudomonadota > Gammaproteobacteria > Pseudomonadales > Pseudomonadaceae > Pseudomonas > Pseudomonas sp. ZL2. Next base: position 190,994 of record NZ_JBGOGX010000008.1, read on the forward strand.
GCGCTCAAGCCGTCGACCAGCAGGGCGAAATCCAGCTCCTCGCCCTGGGTGCCGAGTTTTTTCGAGTCAGCTTCAAGCTGGCCCAACTGGTCTTCGAACAGCACCTTGGACTCATACAGCAAGCGGCCGATCAGGGTGCTCTTGCCGTCGTCGACACTGCCGCAGGTGATGAAGCGCAGCAGCTGTTTGTTCTGTTGCTGTTGCAGGTAGGGCGTCAGGTCGCCATTGCGTGCTTCGGTGATCGCGTTCATCAGAAATACCCCTCTTGCTTCTTCTTCTCCATGGAGCCGGCCGAATCGCTGTCGATCAGGCGGCCCTGGCGTTCCGAGGTGCGGCTGACCAGCATTTCGCTGATGATCGCCGGCAGGTTATCGGCGTCGCTGTCGATGGCGCCGGTCAACGGGTAGCAACCCAGGGTGCGGAAACGCACCTTGCGCAGTTCCGGGGTTTCTCCAGGCCGCAGTGGCAGGCGCTCGTCATCGACCATGATCAGCGTACCGTCGCGGCGTACCACCGGGCGTTCCTTGGCGAAGTACAGCGGCACGATGGGGATCTGTTCGAGGTAGATGTACTGCCAGATATCCAGCTCGGTCCAGTTCGACAGCGGGAACACGCGCAGGCTTTCGCCCTTGCGTTTGCGTGTGTTGTACAGGCGCCAGAGCTCCGGGCGCTGCTGTTTTGGGTCCCAGCGGTGCTGCTCGGAGCGCAGCGAAAACACCCGCTCCTTGGCCCGCGACTTTTCTTCGTCGCGCCGGGCGCCGCCGAACGCTGCGTCGAAACCGTAGTGGTCCAGGGCCTGCTTCAGGCCCTGGGTCTTCCACACGTCGGTGTGCAGGGCCGAACCGTGGGTGAAGGGGTCGATGGCCTTTTCCAGACCTTCGGGGTTGATATGCACCAGCAGGTCCAGGCCCAGACGTTCAGCGGTCTTGTCGCGAAATTCGATCATCTCGCGAAACTTCCAGGTGGTGTCCACGTGCAGCAGGGGGAAGGGCGGCTTGCCCGGCGCGAAGGCTTTCATCGCCAGGTGCAGCATCACGGCGCTGTCCTTGCCGATCGAATACAGCATCACCGGGTTTTCACACTCGGCCACCACTTCGCGGATGATCTGGATGCTTTCCGCTTCCAGCCATTGCAGATGAGTCAACATCGGATACCTCCTCGAGTTCTGCCGGGATTGGCACCGGCTGAACGTCACGGTAGGTAATGGGGGGCGGTGGCTTCTTCGTCTGCTTGGACGAAGAATGCTGGACTGGCCTCATCGCGGGTCAAGCCCGCTCCCACAGGTTTAGTGCTGTTCTGAGCATTGATGCAGTACCTGTGGGAACGGGCTAGCCCCGCAATCCAGACGACACGGACAAGGTCAAGGCGCCGACCCGAACAACCGCTCGGCATGGGCCTTGAGTGCCACGGCCACGGCGTCGAAGCCCTGTTTCACCCAGGGGCCGTGGTCGGCCATGACCTGGTCGGCGGTCGGGCCGAGGAACTGGTCAGTGGTGTGGTAGCGGCAACTCGCTGGCCCACTGCGTTCGATCAACTGCTCGCGCCGCGCCGCATCAGGGTTGTCGGCACTGGCGTGCATCTCCCAGGCCAGCAAGCGATGCGGCTCGAAGTCGGCCAGGCGTTCGACCACCTTCAGCAACTCACCAGGCCGGCGTGGGTCGGGCAGGAACAGGTTGACCGGCTCGCCGAGCACCAGGCTCGACTCGACCTTGACCGTGTAGGGGTTCCACTGCGGGTAGGCGGGCAGGTCGATGAGGATCGCCCAGACCAGTTCGGCCGGGGCATCGATGTCCACGGTCAGCGAACGGACCAGGTTTTTTTCTGCACTCATGGGTGGCTCCTGTGAGGGTGACTGCGCGCCACAAGGGGGCGCCAGTGAGCCGGGGCTCAGGCGCGATCCTCACCGCTTGTGCCCGGCGGCTCCTCGTCCAGGCGGACTAGATCGGCGGTTTAGTCCGCACGGACGAAGCCGCGCTGCCGGGCTCCTCCCTAAGGTCGGGTACAACGGCGGACCCTCCGCCGGCAGAGGAGACTGACATGGCTACAGACACACCCCAACAGGCGGTCATCAGCGGTGAGAGCTGGACCCGTTTTTGCGAGCAGTTGCGCCGCAGCGGCGAACAGATCCTGCGCGCCGAGGCTCCGGCCGACGAGCAAACCCGCGCCGAAGGCTTTCGCTACCTGACCCGCTTGCTGCGCATCGCCCTGGAGATGCACCTGGAGTTCGCCGATCCAGATTTTCCCGGGTTCATCACCCCCTCCCATGAAACCGCCAAAATCGGTGCCGATAACCCCGACAACCTGTACCGCTATGCACGCCTGAACGGTGAGCACGAGTACCGTGTCAGCGGCCAGCGCGGCAGCGTCGCCTACCTGAGCTTTGGCTCGCAAAAGGGTGGTTACGAAACCGACGGCAAGATGATCCAGACCGGCTTTATCGACGCCGGGCAATTGCAGCTGGATGCCGAGGGCAACTTCGAGATCATCCTCAGCCAGCACCCGCCGGCCAGCGGTAACTGGCTGCCCCTTGAGCCGCAGAGCAATGCCTTGATCGTGCGCCAGACCTTCCTCGATCGCAGCAGTGAGCAGCCGGCGCAACTGCACATCGAGCGCCTGAATGGCGGCCAGGCACCCGCGCCGCTGGACGCCGCACGCCTGCAGCAAAGCCTGCAGCGAGTCGGTGGTTTCGTCGAGAACACCGCACGGCTGTTCGCCGACTGGGCCCAGGGTTACCAGCAGCACAGCAACCAGTTGCCGGCCGCCGACCAGGCGTTGTGCCAGGCAGTGGGCGGTGATCCGAACATCTTCTACTACCACTCGTACTGGGCACTGGCCGACGACGAAGCGCTGCTGATCGAGGTCGACCAGATGCCGGCCTGCGACTTCTGGAACCTGCAGATCAACAACTACTGGATGGAGTCGCTCGACTACCGCTACCACCGCATCTGCCTGAACAAGCATGCGGCGCAGCTTGCGGCGAACGGCAGCCTGCGCATGGTCCTCAGCCACCGCGACCCGGGCCTGGCCAACTGGCTGGAAACCGCCGGCCACCCCCACGGCACCCTGTGCCTGCGCTGGGTTGGCGCCAAACAACCGGTTCAGCCGACCACCCGCGTGGTCAAACTCAATGACCTCAAGGAGCTGGCAGTATGAGCGGCAACGATTTTTCCCTGGACCTGCTGCTGGCCGAGGCCAGTGCTCGCGCAGGCGGTCTTGACGATTTCGGCCCGGGCGATTTTCGCCAGGGCCTTGAAGTACTGGGGCAGGCCCTGGAGCAGGAAGCGCGATTATCGCCACAAGGGCGCCTGCTGCTGCGCGAGAAGCTATTGGCGCAATTGGTCAATCGCCTGGTGATCGAAGACCACTGTCGGCGCCTCCCTGAGATTCTCGAGATTGAGATCAACGACCCGCTGGTGATCGTCGGCCTGCCGCGTACTGGTACCACGCTGCTGCAACGCACCCTGGCGGTGGACTCGCAGTTCAGCAAGGCGCAGTGGTGGGAAACCCGCTACCCGGCGCCCCTGAGCGGGGAAACCCTGGAACAGCCGCTGCAGCGCATCGGCCGGGCGCGTGCCGAAGTAGCGGCGATGGTCGAGCTCCTCCCGCAGTTGCTGGCCATTCACCCACTGGACGCCGAGCAGCCCGACGAGGAGTTCATGCTGATGGAGCACTCGTTCCTCTGCGCCATGGACTCCTACGTCAACGTCCCCAGCTATACCGCCTGGCTCGATCACCAGGACCAGACCCAGGTCTACCGTTACCTCAAGCGCACCTTGCAGTTCCTGCAGTGGCAGCAGGCACGCCGTGGCATTGCCCCGGGCCGGCGCTGGCTGCTCAAGAGCCCGCAGCACTTGCATACCCTGGAGCTGTTGTTCGAGGTGTTCCCCGGGGCGCAGGTGGTGCTTACCCATCGCGAACCGGGCAAAACCATCCCCTCGCTGGCCAGCTTCATCCATACCCTGTGGCAGCTGTACAGCGCCCAGGCCGATGCCCAAGCCGTTGGCGAGCAGTGGAACCGGCGCATGGCACGGGCACTGCGCCATGCCATGGCGGTACGCGACAGCCTGCCGGCCGGGCGCTTTCTCGATGTGCGGTTCGAAGACACCCTGGCCGCACCGCTGGCGGTGGTCGAGCGCATCTACCGCTTCGCCGGCCTGGAATGCACCGCGCCGGTCAACGCGGCCATGGACCAATGGCTGGCCGCCAACGGCCGGGAAAAACGCGCCACCCATCACTACAGCCCTGAGCAGTTCGGCCTCAGCGACGCGCTGCTGCAACGTGACTACGCCGAGTACCGCGCCCGGCATATCCACGCCTGAGCCAAACCCATAACAATAAAAGGAGTCATCCCATGCTACTCAAAGACAAAGTCGTGATGGTTTCGGGCGTCGGCCCCGGGCTGGGTATCAAGCTGGCCCTGGAGGCCGCGCGCGAAGGGGCGCGGGCCGTGGCCATCGGCGCCCGCGACCAGGGCCGGCTGCTGGAGGCACAACAGCGCATCAAGGCCGTTGCCGAACACTGCGAAGTGTTGTGCGTGGCCACCGACATCACCGATGTGCAGGCCTGCCAGCGTTTCGCCGAAGCTACCCTCAAGCAGTTCGGCCGTATCGATGCGCTGATCAACAGCGCCTTCTCCCATGGTGGTTTCCAGGCCGTGGACGAGGCGGACAACGACCCGCTGCGCGAGGCGCTGGAGGTCAACCTGCTGGGTTCGCTGAACATGAGCCGCGCGGTGCTGGCGCCCATGCGCGAACAGGGCGCGGGGGCGATCGTCATGATCAACACCCTGGGGGTGCGCAAACCGTATCAGGGCGGCGCCGCCTATGCCGCGTCGAAAAGCGCCCTGGCCGCCAGCGTGCGTTATCTCGCCAGCGAACAGGCGGCCCACGGCTTGCGGGTCAATGCCCTGGCCTGTGGCTGGATGTGGGGCGAGCCGGTGCAGGCCCTGGTGCGCCAGAGCGCGGTGGCCCGCGGTGTCAGCGAAGCGCAAGTGCGCGCCGAGTTCAGTGCCGGCATCCCTGGCGGGCGCATGCGCAGCGACGAGGAGTGCGCCCGCGCCGCAGTGTTTCTGGCATCGGACTACGCCAGTGCAATCAATGGCGCGCAGCTCGATGCCAACGGTGGCGAAGTGATGTACTGAGGAGGGCTGCAGATGAACACCATCGATCACTGCGCCTTCAATGGCGATGCCGACGGGCTCTGCGCCTTGCAGCAACTGCGTCTGGCTGGCGAACTGGCGCCAACGGTGCACCTGGTCAGCGGGGTCAAGCGCGACATCGAGCTGTTACGCCGGGTCCAGGCCGGGCCCGGCGAGCGGGTCACGGTGCTGGACGTGGCCCACGAACAGAACCGTGAGGCCACCCGGCGCCTGCTCGATGCCGGCGCCCGGGTGCGCTACTTCGACCACCACTTTGCCGGCGAACTGCCGCGCCACCCGGCGTTCGAGTCGTTCATCGACACCGCCGCCGAGGTGTGTACCAGCCTGCTGGTCAACCGTTATCTGGGCGGGCGCCATCACCGCTGGGCGGTGGCGGCTGCCTTCGGTGACGGTATGACCGGCCCGGCGCTGGCGCTGGCGGCGCAACATGGCCTGGACGAAGAGGATGTGCGCGCTCTGGAGGAACTGGGCCTGTTGCTCAACTACAACGCCTATGGCGACAGCCTGGCCGACCTGCACTTCGAGCCGTTGGCGCTGGCCGCCGAGCTGTTGCCGTATCGCGATCCGCTGGACTTCATCCGCCACAGCACCAGCTTTACCACCCTGCGCAGCGGCCATGCCGCCGACATGGCCGCCGCCACAGGCCTTGAGCCGTGGCAGGCGGGCCAGGGCGTGCTGATCTACCGCTTGCCTGCGCAACCCTGGGCGCGTCGGGTCAGTGGCGTGCTGGCCAACCAGCTGGCAGCAGGGGCGCCAGGCAAGGCGATCGGCTTGCTCAGCGCCAGGGCCGAGGGTGGCTGGGGGTTCAGTTTGCGGGTGCCGGAAGATGCCGGGCTGGCGGCAGATGCCTTCTGCCGCCAGTTCCCCTCCGGCGGCGGGCGCAAGCGTGCTGCCGGGATCAATCGCCTGACTGACGCGCAGTTGCAGGAAGTCGCTGAACGTTTGCTGGATTGCTATCGCTGAGAAAGACCAACGCCCCGACCGGATCGGGCGGGGCGTTGGGTTTTGCTGCGTGGGGGGTTAGCGGGTACCGAGCTTGCGCAGGTTGCCGGGAGTGAACTCGTCGGCGGCAAAGTTGCTGGCGTTGAGCTTGGCCGGTTTCTGCTCGTCGAGCAGGCGGTCGACCAGGTAGGAGCCGGCGATCAGGTCATGGTAGATCCCCAGGCGGGCATGGAAACGCTGGATCTCATAGGCGTACACCGAGGTCTGCATGTTGGTGCGCCACAGTTGCCCGCGGGCGTCGAAGTTGTCGGCCAGGGTCGCGGCCCAGCTGTCTTCATCGATGTAGATCAGGCGCTTGGCATAGATGTGCCGGGCAGATGGCTTGAGCGTCGCCTGCAGCACCCACACCCGGTGTTTTTCATAGCGCATCAGCTCCGGGTTGATATGGCCGCTGGTGGAGAGGATCTGCGCGGTATTCACCTCGGGGCTGTCGATCTTGTAGTTGTTGTAGGGGATGTAGATCTCTTTCTTGCCGACGATGCTCCAGTCGTAGCGGTCGGTGGCACCGTTGAACAGGCGGTCTTCATCGTAGACGCGAAAGCCGCCGGCGCCGGTTGGCGAATCGTAGCCGACGGTTGGCGCGCGGCGTACCCGGCGCTGGCCCGGGGTGTACTGCCAGGCCTGGCGCGGCTGGGCGGCGGCGTTGATGAACTCGTGGCCGACGATGATTTCGCCTTTCTTGCGCACCGGCTCAAGCGTAGTGAGCAGGAAGTCGGTGAACACGCCATTGACGCTTTCCACGCTCTGCTTGGGGTCGGACCACAGCGAGTAGATCTTGTAGTTGACCTTTTCCAGGGCCTTGTTGTTGTCGGCATAGACCACCACCTGCTGGTAGTTGGCCTCTTCGGTAGTCGCCCGCGCCTGCATGTTGTGGTTGAGGATCAGCTCGTTGCCGTTTTTCGGGATCGGGAACGGCGAGGCGCCAAAGGCGTTGATTGCATCGTTGCCGTCGGCGCTGAGCGTGGCGTTGAGCGCGTTGCGCTTGAGGGCATCCTCGCTGGCCTGGTCGACCCTGAAGTCCCGATGGCTGGGGTAGACCGGAATCTTGAACGAGCTCGGGTAGCGCTTGAACAGTGCCTTCTGGCCGTCAGTGAGGTTGGCGGCGTACTGCTCGACGTTCTGCGCGGTAATGGTGAACAGCGGTTTTTCGTCGGCGTAAGGGTCAGGGTAGGGCGTGCCGGGGCCGGCGAACTTGAGCTGTGGTGGCAGGCCGCGCCATTTTCCGGTCCAGGCCGGAATGCTGCCATCGGCGTTGCCGGCGCGTTCGGCGCCGACCGGGGTCAGGTCCTTGCCCAGGCGCGCGGCATCGTCGTTGCTGACATTGGCGTGGGCCAGGCTTGCGCCGAGCAGGGCGGCCGCGAGGGTGGTGCGCAACCAGGGATGCGTGAGAGTAGACATGCGGTGCTCCTCCATCAGGGGCTTCAGAAGCGGTACTTGAAGTTGAGGGCGACGTTGTCGCGGTCGGCCAGGGGCGAATTGTTGGCATTGCCCAGGTAGGCGTTGTAGAGCGCTTCGACGGTGAAGTTGCCGAGGTAGCGCCAGGTGGTGCCGATGCTCGCGCGCTCATCGCCTTGCCCGGCATTGATCGAGCCAGTCAGGGCGCTGTCGTGCTGGGCGGCGCTGCTGTAGGTGACCGGTACCGACATGTCCCAGCCGCTGAACACGTCGTTGTAGTCGAAGGTCGCCTGTACCGTGTAGCCCCAGGCGTCGCGGTCCAGGACCAGGCTGTCGGTGCCGGGCAGGGTCAGGCCGGGGGCCAGGGTCACCGGGGTCGAGGCGTCGTTGTCGAGCACGGTGTTGTAGACCAGCTCGCCGACCAGGGTGGTGTTGTCGGCAAAGGCGGTCGGGCCGACCACGTGGATCATCGACACCTGGGCCTGCAGGGTCTGCGCCCGCACGGGGCTGGAGAAACCGTTGTCGACCATCACCGGCGCGCCGTCGCGGTAGCTGACTTCACCGGCGATGCTGGTGTCGCCGAGCACGGTGCCGAAGCTGGCGCCGTACTGGTCGATGTTGTCGAAGTAGCGCACGCGGTAATGGCCCAGGTCGGTCTGGAAATCCAGCGACGGGTTCTTGTCGTGGTAGCGCGAGTAGTAGAGGCCGAACTCGGTGTTGTTCAGCGACTCGGCGGTGTAGCGCAGGGCCACGCCGTACTGGCCGCTGTCACTGGGTTCGTCGTCCTTGAGGCGGGTGACGAAGCCTGAGGCATCGCTGAAGCCGCCGCGGTCGATCAGGTCGGTGCTGGAAAAATAGCTGCCAACCCCGAACAGGTCGGTCTTCTCCCATTTGTACTGGTAGTAGGCCTGCAGCTCCAGGGCGTCGGTCAGGCTGAACTGGCCAAACACCTGGCCCACCGGCAGCAGCACTTCCTTGACCTCGACCCCGGGGGTGGTGGCCTTGGTCGCATCGACCGGGCTCTGGGCGGCGGAGATGCCCGGGTAGAACAGACTTTCACCCCAGCTCACCACCTGATCGCCGACTCGCAGATTGAGGTTGTGGCCGCCGACGTCCCAGCTGCCATAGGCATAGGCGTCGAGCAGGCGCAGGTCGTCGCGGTGCTGGTCGATGGTGTCCTGGGAGAAGCGGTCGGCGCGCCGGCAGTTGCCGCTGGCCAGGCAGTTGGAGGCACCGGTGCCGTTGTCGTTGCCCTGGTCGTAGACGTTGTCGTAGAAGCCGGCAGCGCGCATGAACAGGCCGAAGTCGTTCTGCCACTTGAGGTTGGCTTCGGTGAGAAAGCCGACGCGGTTGGTGATCAGGCTGCCCCTGTCGAAAGCGTTGTCGCCATCGTTGCCGTCGGCGTTGGCCACCAGCTTGTGGTCGCGGCCCTCGGTACGCCAGGCCAGGCTGTAGGTCAGGGTGGTGTCCCAGTCGATGCTCAGGTCATCGTTGGCCTGGAAGGTCAGGGCGCTGGCCGGGCTGCCCAGGCCGCCAGCCAGCATCAACATCCCCAGGCGCACGCAGGTGTTCAGTGAAGGTGGGGCGATTGTTGTTTTTATCATGTCGTCCTCATGCCGCGGTCAGACCTGCCCGACCGCCGTATTCAAGGTGGGAGGTGAAGCTGGGGCGACTATGGAATCCCCTTGGCGGCGCAACATCGTCCAAGCGGACTAAGCGAAACCGCCGAGTGAGCAGGGCGTTGGCGCTAGTCCCATCGGACGATGTTGGCCGGTGCCGGGCACCGAACAATCAGCGGGCCAATGCCCCCGGCCGACAGCCGGCGCGGCCTGTTGTCTGTTGCCCTGGAAAAGGTGAACACATGAACGAAGCCGGGATCGAGTGGGACCAATGTTGCGACGTGCTGGTGATCGGTTCGGGGGCCGGCGGCATGACCGCCGCCCTGCGCGCCCACGACCTGGGGCTCAAGGCCCTGCTGATCGAGAAAAGTAGCGAATACGGCGGTACCTCGGCGGTATCCGGCGGCGGTATCTGGATCCCGAACAACCCGCGCATCAGCGCCCTGGGCGGGCAGGACTCGGCCGAAGAAGCCATCGCCTACCTCAGGGCCGTCACCCATGGCGAGATCGACGACGGGCGCATCGAGACCTATGTCGAGCAGGGCCGGCGGATGCTCGAATACCTCGAACAACACTCGCGGGTGCGCTTCGAGGCGCAACCGCAATATGCCGACTACTACCCCGAAGTGCCGGGCGGCAAGCCCGGCTATCGCTCGATGGACCCCTTGCCGTTCGACGCGGTGCAGCTGGGCGACGAATTCCTCAAGATGCGTGCGCCGTCACCGGGCACGCTGATGATGGGCCGGATGGCCATGACCATGAAAGAAGCCCAGGTACTGCTGTGTCGCGGCAAGGGCTGGCTGCGCCTGACCCTGCGGGTGATGTGGCGCTACTGGCGTGACCGCAAGGGCCGCAAGCTGTCGCGCCGGGATCGCTTCCTGACCCTGGGCAATGCCCTGGTCGGGGCCTTGCGCTGCTCGATGCTCGACCGAGAGGTACCGCTGTGGCTCGACTGTGCGCTGGAGCAGCTGCTGATTGTCGACGGGCGGATCGGCGGCGCCCAGGTCCGCCGCGACGGCAAACTGGTGAGGATCAAGGCGCGTCACGGGGTGATCATTGCCGCCGGGGGCTTCGAGCGTAACCAGGCGATGCGTGACCAGTACCACCCGCAGCCCTCGCAAGCCAGCTGGAGCGCGACGCCGCCGAACAACACTGGCGACGGCATTCGTGCAGGCCAGGCAGTGGGTGCGCGTACCGCGCTGATGGAACACAGCTGGTGGGCGCCGACCACCCATGTGCAGGGCGAAGAGAAGCAGCGCGCACTGTTCGTCGAACGTACCTTACCGGGGTGCGTTCTGGTTAACGCGGCTGGCGAACGCTTCGTCAACGAGGCTGCGCCCTACACCGACATCGTCTACGCCATGTATGCCAACAACCGTGAAGGCGCCAGCAGCGTGCCGTGCTGGATGGTCTTTGACGCCAGTTTTCGCCGCAAATATCCCTGTGGTGCGCTGTTGCCGGGCTATGCCCAGCGCGACTGGCAGTTGCCCCGGCACCTGCGCGACTACTTTCACAAGGCCAGCAGCCTCGAAGCACTGGCGAGCAGCATCGGTGTCGACCCTGCCGGCCTGGCGCGTACCGTGCAGCGCTTCAATGCCATGGCCAGCCTGGGTCGCGACGAGGATTTCGCCAAGGGCGAATCCTTGTTCGACCGCTATTACGGCGACCCTGGCGTGCAGCCCAACCCGTGCCTGGCGCCGTTGCTGCAGGCGCCGTTCTATGCGGTGCGGGTCGACGCCGGTGACATCGGCACCAAAGGCGGCTTGCTGACCGATGTGCATGCGCGGGTATTGCACGAGGACGGCCAACCGATCCTCGGCCTGTATGCCATCGGCAACAGCGCTGCATCGATGATGGGCCGCACCTATCCGGGGGCGGGTTCGACCCTCGGCCCGGCCATGACTTTCGGCTACCTGGCCGCCAATCACATTGGCGCGCTTGCCAGTAACCCCCAGGCCCAGGTGGCACTGGTTTCTTGAGGATGCACCCCATGAATACACAACACAGGCAGGTTGCCGTGGTTACCGGCGCCAGTCGCGGTGTCGGCCAAGGCATCGCCCTGGCCCTCGGCGCGGCCGGCATGACCGTTTATATTACCGGCCGCGCTCGTGGGCAGGGCGGTTCACGTTTGTATGGCCACGCCCTGGACGGTGACCTGCAGGCCACCGCCCAGGCCATCAGCGCCGTGGGCGGGCAGGGCATCGCGGTGACCTGCGATCATGGCGACGATGCCCAGGTGCAGGCGCTGTTCGCCCAGGTTGAACGCGAATGCGGGCACCTGGATCTGTTGGTCAACAACGCGGCCTTCATCCATGACCAGTTGATCGAGCCGGGGCCGTTCTGGGCCAAGCCGCTGGAGCTGGTGCGCATCCTCGATGTCGGCCTGCGTTCGGCCTATGTCGCCAGCTACCATGCTGCGCCGTTGTTGCTGCGCAGCCGCCAGGGGCTGGTGTGTTTCACTTCCTCGTTCGGCGCTGGCTGCTACATGCACGGGCCGGCCTATGGCGCGCAGAAGGCCGGCTGCGACAAGCTGGCCGCCGACATGGCCATCGATTTTGAAGGCCAGGGCGTGGCGGCCTTGTCGCTGTGGCTCGGCCCGCAATTGACCGAACGCACGCGGGTTGCCGGCGAACAACATGGTGAGCAGTACAAGGCGTTCCTCGCCGATGCCGAGACCCCGCAGTTCAATGGGCGAGTGATTCATGCGCTGCTCAACGATCCGCAGTTGATGAGCTATTCCGGGCAAACCCTGATCACTGCCGAGATAGCCGGGGGTTATGGCATCAGCGAAGCGGGCGGGCGCCAGCCGCCTTCGCATCGTGGCTTGCTGGGGGACCCGCGCCAGCAGCATCCGGCGCGGGTGATCTGAGCGGCGGATTGCGACCCCTGCGGGCTCGATCGCCGGCAACGCCGGCTCCCACAATGGATATGCATGCACCGGCCCCTGTGGGAGCCGGCCCTGCCGGCGATGGGCTGCACAGCAGCCCTCACACCCAGCCGCGCAACACCTGCTTGGCCACCTTGCCCGTGGCATTGAGCGGCAAGGCCTCGACCACTTGCACCCGCCGCGGCACCTTGTAATTGGCCATCTGCTCTCGGCACCAGGTAGTGAACTTTGCCACGTCGATCACCTGCCCAGGCACCGCCAGCAAAAAGGCCATGGCCACTTCCCCCAGACGTTCATCGGCTATGCCGATCACTGCAGCCTGGGCCACCCCCGGGTACTGCAACAGGGTCTGTTCGATCTCCGCCGGGTAGACGTTGAAGCCACCGGTGATGAACATGTCCTTGAGCCGGTCGGTGATGCGCAGGTAACCGTGTTCATCGAGCACGCCGATGTCGCCGGTGTGCAGCCAGCCCTCGGCATCCACCGCTTCCAGGCTGGCCTGCGGGTCGTTGAGGTAGCCGCGCATCAGGTTGTAGCCACGAATCAGTACCTCGCCGGGCACGTTGGCTGGCACGCTGGCGCCGCTGCTGTTGACGCAACGGATCTGAACCCCGGGCATGGCCCGGCCGCTGGTGCTGGCGACCCGTTCGGCGCTGTCACCGGGGCGGCAGATGCTGGCAAAGCCGCAGGCTTCGGTCAGGCCGTAGGCGGTGACGATGGTGGCAAAGCCCAGCTCCTCGCGCATGCGCCCGATCATCTCCACCGGGATCGCGGCGGCACCGGTGACGGCGATGCGCAGCGAACTCAGGTCGTAGTCCAAGCGTTGCGGGTGGGCCAGCAGTGACTGATAAAGGGTCGGCGGCCCGGGCAGGATGTTGATGCGCTCGCGCTGTACACAGTCGAGCACGGCCTGCACCTCGAACACCTGCTGCGGGACGATGGTGCAGCCGCGCATCAGTGCCGCCAGCCAGCCGGCCTTGTAGCCAAAGGAATGGAAGAACGGATTGACGATCAGGTAGCGATCGCCCCGGCGCAGCCCGACGATCTCGCTCCAGTCGCGCACCACTTGCAGGTTCTGGCCGTGGGCGGTCATCACGCCCTTGGGTTTGCCGGAAGTGCCGGAGGTGAACAGCAGATCAGACAGGGTCTGCGGCCCGACGTGCTGCTCACGGGCTTGCAGCAGGGCGTCCGGCACCCGTTCTGCGAGGGCCATGAAGGCCTCCCAGGCCAGGCCGCTCTGTGGCTGATCTACCGGTCGCAGGCTGATCACCTCACGCAGCGCCGGCAGCGCTTCGCCGACGAGCATGGCGGGGTAATCGGTGTCGAGAAAGCGGCTGATGCAAAACAGCACGCAGGTGCCGCTTTCGCGCAGGATATGCCCGGCTTCGCTGCCCTTCATGCGCGTGTTCAGTGGCACCAGGGTGGCGCCGACGCTCTGCAGGGCGCCGGCGGCGACGATCCATTCCCACAGGTTGGGCGCCCACACCGCCACCCGGTCGGCCACTTGTACCTCCAGGGCCAGCAGGGCGCGGGCGGCCTGCTGGCGCAACTGGTCAAGCTGGCGGTAGCTGATGATCTGCCCACCGTCTTCGATGGCCGGCTTGTCGGCGTATTCCCGGGCCGCGTTGGCGAACAGTTGGGCGATGGTCTGAGCGTTTTCGACAGGCAGCATGATGCCTCCTCAGGCTGAGGATGAATGAGCAGGGAAGGGGCCGGGCGGGGTGCCCGGCACACGGGGTCAGGCGCTAGGCGGGGCGAAGCGGCGGCCAGCGGAAAAACCGCCGTCCACGGCAATCATCTGGCCGCTGACGAACGAGGCTTCGTCGGAGGCGAGGAACAGCGCGACATTGGCCACCTCGTCCGGCTGCCCGGAACGGTTGAGCATGTGCTGCGAGGCGAAGAAGGCGTGGAACGCCTGTTGTTCGCGGACCATGCTGGTCATCGGTGTTTCGATCAGGCCAGGGCACAGGCCGTTGACGCGGATGTTGGCGTAGCCGTAGTCGATGGCCATCGAGCGAGTCAGCTGGTTGATGCCACCTTTGGAGACGTTGTAGGCGACGTTGCCGTCGCAGCCCTGCAGGCCGAAGATCGAGCCGATGTTGATGATCGAGCCGCTGCGCTGGGACTCCATCTGCGCCAGCACGTGTTTGCTGGTGAGCATGCTGCCGGTGAGGTTGATGTCCAGCACCCGCTGCCAGTTGGCGGTCGTGGTCTGGGTCACGCTGCCCTGGTCGGCGACGCCAGCGGCATTGACCAGCACATCGATACGCCCGAAGCGGCTGATGACTTCGCTCATCACCTGCTGCACGCGGGGTTCATCACGCACATCCAGGCTCATGAACAGGCCGGGAAAGTCCGCCGGGGCCTCGCCAATGTCCAGGCCGACGACCTGGGCACCCTCGGCCATGAAGCGGCGCACGCACGCCAGGCCGATACCCGATGCGCCGCCGGTGACCACGGCGACCTTGTTGTGCAAACGAGCCATAACTGAACCTCTGTTTTATTGTTGTGGGGCTTCTGGCGCCGAGTCTAACCGCAGTCGGGGCCGCAGTGATCGTCCGATGAGACTAGCGGGCACAGGCCCTCACCCGGGGAACTTCAAGCGTACCCGCGCGCCCAGCGGCCGGCTCTGGCAAGCCAGGGTCCAGCCTTCTTCCAGCTCCCGGGCGCTGAGCACATCGTTGCGCGCCAGGCGGGTTTCACCCTCGAGCACCGTACACATGCAGGCCCCGCAAAAACCTTCTTCGCAGGATGACGGTACCTCCAGGCCCGCCGCACGGCAGCTTTGCAGCAGGGTATCGCCGGGCTGGCAGGCGACTTCGTGTTGCTGGCCGTCGAGCTCGACCAGCAGCAGCTCGCAGGCCGACTCACTGGCGGCCGCGCGGGCAATGGCTTCTTGCGCTGCGACTTCATCGGGATCGGGCGGGGAGACGAAACGCTCGACATGGATGCACTCGGCGGCCTCGCCCAAGGCCAGCAGGCTGCGCTCGACGGTGTCCATGAACGGCCCCGGGCCGCAGATGAAGTAATCGCCGCCACGCATTTCGCCCACCAGTTGCTGCACCTGGGCGTCGCGCAAAAATCCTTGCAGCGAATCGAGCAGGTGGATCACCTGCAGGCGCTGCGGGTGGTCCTGGCTCAGCTGGCGCAGTTCGTCGCGAAAGATCACCGAGGCTTCGTCGCGGTTGGCATACACCAGCCGGATCGGCCGCTCGCTGCTGTGCAGCGTCGACTTGAGGATCGAGATCACCGGGGTGATGCCCGAGCCGCCGCCGAACAGCACCAGCGGCCGCGCCGGGTCGCTGGCCTGGCTTTCATCCAGGCAGAAGTGCCCGGCTGGCGGCAGCACCTCGAGCCAGTCGCCGACCTGCACCTGCTGGTTCATCCAGTTCGATACCCGGCCCCCGGCGACCCGCTTGATGGTCACCTTGGGCCGGGCATCGCACAGCGGCGAGCTGGCCATGGAGTAGCAGCGGGTCAGCAGTTTGCCGGCACAGGGCACGCGAAAGCTCAAGAACTGCCCCGGCTGGTAGCGAAAGCGCTCGCGCAACTGCGCCGGCACCTCCAGTACCAGCGAACGCGCATCGGCGGTTTCGTCGATGACCGCGCAAACCTGCAGCCGATAGCTTCCGGTGGCCGAAACCAGCGAGTCCTGCCCAAGCGCTTGCATGCCCATGTTCATCCTCGCCTCAGATGCCGCTGATCAATTGCGCGTTGTCCACGCGCAGTTCGGCACCGTTGACGAAGTTAGATTCGTCGCTGGCCAAAAACAGCACCACGTTGGCGATATCGCGCGGCGCGCACATGCGGTTCATCGGATCCTGGTCGAGCAGCGCCTGGTCGATCGGCTGGCCACCGGCCAGGGCCTGGGTCATCGGCGTGTTGACGCCGTCCGGGTGCACACTGTTGCAGCGGATGCGATAACCCTGCTGCTTGCAGTGCAGGGCAATGGAGCGGGTCATCGCCGCCACCGCACCCTTGGAGGCCGAGTAGGCGCAGAACATCGGCATGGCGCCGAGGGCGGCTACCGAGGACATGTTGACGATCGAGCCGCCGCCGCTGTCCTTCATGGCTTCAATGGCATATTTGCAGCCGAGAAAATAGCCGTCGCCGTTGATCTTCTGCACCTTCTGCCAGGTTTCCAGCGAGGTGTTCTCGATGGTTCCGGCCACCAGGATGGCGGCATTGTTGACCAGTACATCGAGGCGCCCGAAGTGCTCCAGGGTGGTCTTGATCACCTGCTGCCAATCGCTTTCGCTGGCGATGTCGTGGCGGATGAACAGCGCATTGCTGCCGATCTGCGCGGCGACTTCGCGCCCGGCCTGTTCATTGAGGTCGGTGAGCACCACCCGGGCGCCCTGGCTGGCCAGCAGCAGGGCGTCCTCGCGGCCGATGCCGCTGGCGGCGCCGGTGACGATGCAGACTTTGCCTTCTACACGTTGCATGGTTGTTCTCCTGATGGTGCGGGGTTGGGGGCGGTGCGCGCGGCGATGTGCGCCGCGGCGCGCCGCCCGGAATAAATGCAGTCGGCCAGGGACAGGCCGGAGACATACAGGTTGGAGGCGACACCCACGGCATTGCGTCCGGCGCTGTACAACCCGGCGATAGGCGTGCTGTGCAGGTCGAGCACCGCGCCGCTGCCCTCGTCGACGCGCAGGCCGCCCAGGGTCAGGGCCGGGCAGGGGAACAGGCGGCTGTCGTAGGACAGGTCCAGCGCATACCAGGGGCCGCTGTCCAGCGGGCAGAGCATGGCTGCCGACTTGCCCAGCGGGTCGGCGATTTCGCCACGGGCCGCACGGCTGTACTGCGCCACGCTCTGACGCAGGTTGCCCACGGGCAAGCCGCAGCGTTCGGCCAGTAGTTCCAGGCTGTTGCCGCGTTTGGCGTTGAACAGCAGGTTGAGCAGCACCGGCAGGCGCTGGAAGTTCCACACCTTGCCCGGGCCGACCTGCTTGAGCGCCTGGCGCACCAGGGCGCGATTGAGGATCAGGATGGCCTTGCCGTTCTGCTCCTCGACCATGGCATGGCCGAGGGTGGCGCCGTACACCTCTTCGTTGCAGTAGCGCTGGCCGAAGCCGTTGACGATCATGCCGCGGGCCCAGGCCAGCGGTGGGTTGATAAAGCGCCAGGCGCTGACCTTGTCCATGCGTGCCAAGGTGCCCCCGGCGCTTTGGCCCAGGAGCAGGCCGCTGCCATCGCAGGCGGTGGTGCCCAGCGGCAGGCCGGCCAGGTACTGCGGCGCATGCCGGGCTACCAGGGCGCGGTTGAAGATGAAGCCGCCACAGCTGAGCAGCAGGCCTTTTTCGGCGCGGATCAGGGTGCGCACTGCATGGCGCTGCTCGATCTGCCGCAGGCGCTTGCGCAGCATGTCGGCCAGCGCCGGGGCGTACATATGGATGGCACTGGCCCAGCGCGCCAGGCGTGCATGGCGGCGGGCAGCGCGGCTATCGGCAGGCAGTTGCCAGGCCACCACACCGACTACCCGGTCGTGGTTGTCCAGAACCAGTTGGCGGACTTCGCACTGGCTGCGCAGGCGCACGCCCAGCTTCAAAGCGCTGGCGCGCAGCGGCGCAAACAGGCTGGCACCGGACATGCCCGGGCCTTTGGCCCGGTGGCCGCGCGGTGCCGGGCTGGCCTGCGCGGCGTAGGCCGGCACCGCTTCGTTGCCTGAGTAATAGAGGTAGTATCGGTCGCTGGGGTAGGAGGTTTTCTGCGGCGGCACACTGGCTTCGAAAGCCACGCCGTGGCGTTCCAGCCAGGCCAGCTGCTCGCAGCTGCGCTCGCAGAAATCGCGCAAGGTGCCGGCCGATACCGCTTCGCCGACTTCCTGGTTCAAATAGTTGAACATTGCCTCGCTGTTGTCCGGGTACCCGGCGCGCTGCTGGTAGGGCGTGCCGCCGCCGGCATAGACCACGCCACCGCTGAGCGCCGTGGCACCGCCACCGGCGAAGCGGTCCAGGGCCAGCACGCTGAGCCCGCGGCTGGCGGCCTCGATGGCGGCGCAGACACCGGCGCCGCCAAAACCGACCACCACCAGCTCGGCCTGTGCGTGCCAGTGCAACTGTTCGGCACTGTCCACTCGCAGTGGCATCAACCCGTTCAGGCTGCTCATGCGCCGGCCTCAGCCCGCTGCCGCAATCATGCGCGCCGGCGCCGCCGTGGTGGTGTAGCTGCCATCCAGGTACACCAGCGGGGTGATGGTCGGGCTGGTGCGGATGCGCAGGATGCGGCCGATGAAAATGGTGTGGGTGCCATAGGTCATGCGCCCATCCTGGCGGCACAGAATCGACGATTGGGCATCGGCCAGAAACGGAATGCCTTCTTCGCTGGTCTGCCAGTCGCCACGCTCGAAGCGCGCCTCGCCCTTGATCGCGCCGCTGCACAGGTGCGCAAGGTCCTGCTGCTCGACACCGAGGATGTTCACGCAGAAGTCGGCACCGTCTGCCAGGGCGGCATGCGGTGAGGCGCTGGTGTTCACGCAGATCAGCAGCGACGGCGGCTCGGTGCTCAGCGAATCGACCGCGGTGGCGGCCATGGCGAAGCGCTGGGTGCCGTTGCTGGTACTGATGATGGTCACGGATTTGGCCAGGCGGCGCATGGCCTGGAGCATGTCGGCTTTGAGATTGTTGTTGTTCATCGCACGGCCTCTGGTTGGCTTGGAGTGCGATGAATTCTTGCAACCGGCGCAAGGCCCAACATCGTCCGAGGGGACTAGTCGAGGCGCGCCGTCGCTGCATGGTCCGTTTGAGGGATGTTGGCCGCCGGGCGCCTTGCTTGAATGCCGGGGTAGAGGCCGGTTGCGCCTCTGCTGCACGCGCGCCCCGGCGGACGGGGTGATCAGAGGAGAACAACAACATGCTCAACCAAGACCTGATACGCCAGCGTCTGGCCCAGCGCGCCCGCGAGCTGGTGCCGATCCTGCGTGAACGTGCCGCCCATGCCGCGCAACTTGGCCAGCTGCCGGCCGAAACCCTGCGCGATTTCCACGAAGCCGGCTTTTTTCGCATCCTCCAGCCGGCGCGCTGGGAAGGCTACGAGCTGCAGCCGCGGGATTTCTTCGAGGTGCAGATGACCCTGGCCGAAGGCTGCATGTCGTCGGCCTGGGTGCTCGGGGTGGTGGCCATCCACAACTGGCAACTGGCGCTGTTCGACGACCGCGCCGCCCAGGATGTCTGGGGCGAGGATTCCAGCGTGCTGATTTCTTCGTCCTATATGCCGGTGGGCAAGGTCGAGCGTGTCGAGGGCGGCTTCAAGCTCAGTGGACGCTGGGGTTTTTCCTCGGGCAGCAAGCACTGCCAGTGGGCATTTCTCGGCGCCCTGGTACCGCCCGAAGAAGCCGGCGGGGCGCCGGACTACCGGACCTTCCTGGTGCCGCGCAGCGACTACCAGATCATCGACAACTGGAACGTCATGGGCCTGGAGGCGACTGGCTCTCACGACATCCAGGTGAGCGATGCCTTCGTCCCCGACTACCGCACCCACCGCGCTGTCGACGGCTTCATGCAATACAGCCCGGGTAACGCGGTCAACAGTGCGCCGTTGTTCCGCCTGCCGTTCGGGCAGATCTTCGTGCGCGCGGTGTCGTCTTCGGCGATTGGGGCCCTGCAGGGCGCGATCGACTTGTTCGTCGAGCACAACCGCAGCCGCGTCGGCGTCAACGACGGGCGCAAGATGCTCCAGGACCCGGCGGCGCAAACCGCCCTGGCCAATGCCATGGTCTGCGTCGACGAGTGCCGCACGGTGTTGCTGCGCAATTTCGATTTGATGCTCCAGGCCGCCGAGGCCGGCGAAGCGCTGGCCATGCAGGCGCGGGTGAAGATGCGCTACGACTCGGCGCTGGTCGCCGACAAGTGCGCCAAGGCGGTGGCCGAGCTGATGTTCAACAGCGGCGCCTCGACGATCTTTCGCAGCCACGCCATCAACCGCGCCTTTCGCGACATTCATACCGGCCGCGCCCACGTCGCCAACAACCCGGCCAAGTACGCCTGGAACCTGGGCGGCGTGAGCATGGGCCAGGACAGCAGCGACTTCTTCCTCTGAACCGGTCGAACACAGAAACCGGCTAGTCCGTTTGCGGGATTCGAGCGGCGCGGCGATCCCCGAGCATGGTGGCAAGGCGCGGGTCCCAGGCGCCGACCGAGCCGTTAACAAGAACAAGGATCAAGCATGAAATTCTCATTGATTTACGAAGCACAGACGGTGGACTCCAGTCGCGAAGGCGACCGCAAGATCTTCGATGACACCGTCGAGCAGGCGGTGCTGGCCGACCAGCTCGGTTTCGACACCTTCTGGTGCGTGGAGCACACCGCACTGAGCAACTACTCGCACATGTCGGCGCCGGAAACCATGCTCGCCTTTGTTGCCGGCAAAACCGAGCGCATCGGCATTGGTCATGGCGTGGTGTGCCTGCCGCCGGCGATGAACCACCCGGTCAAGGTCGCCGAGCGCATCGCTACCCTCGACCTGCTGTCCAAGGGCCGGGTGCATTTTGGCGTGGGCAAGGGCGGCACCCAGCAGGAGGCCGGTACCTTCGGCTACGACCTGGCGACCCTGCAGCCGCAGATCGATGAAGCCATGTACCTGATCCCGAAAATCTTCGTTCAGGACGAGATCGAGCACCACGGCGACTTCGTGCAGATCCCCAAGCGGCCGATCCATCCCAAGCCGTACCAGGACCCACACCCACCGATGTACCTGGCCTGCACCAACACCGAATCGCTGAAGAACGCTGGTGGCCGCGGCATGGGCGCGCTGGTGCTGGGCTTCGGCGGCCCGGAAGAAATCGCCAAGAAGGTCGAGGTCTATCACCAGGCCTGGGACAACCGTGACGAGAAGAAGCAGGTGGGCTTTCGTCCCAACCGGCATATTGCCGCGCTGTGCCCGGCCATCGTCCTTGACGACAACGAACTGGCGCGGCGCATCGGCATCCGTGGCCAGCGCTACTTCATGGAGTCGCTGGGCTACTGGTACGGCGGCGGCGAGCGTCCGGACCCGGAAAAGTGGAAGGACGATACCTACGTCGACGGCAACGGCCAGGCGGTGATCAAGTCGCGCTTTGCCTCCGAGGAAGTCAGCGTCGACTTCTCCGACCCGACCATGGCGATGATGAACCCCAACCATGCCTATGGCACGGTCGAAGATTGCATCGGTTACGTGCAACGCCTGATCGACGCCGGCGCCGACGAGATCCTGTTCATCTGCCAGATGGGCACCGTGCCGCAATGGGCCCAGCTGGAGACCCTGCGCAACATCGGCGAGAAGGTGATTCCGCATTTTCGCAAGCAGTAAGGGTAAGCATCGCGGGTCAAAGCCGCTCCTGTGTAGGCGCGGGCTTGTCCCGCGAAACTAGCCCGCTCCCGCTAGTCCCAACAGACGATGCCCGGCCTTGCGCGTCGGGCTTGAATAGCGCTCAACACGTCGATCAACGCGAGGATAACAAGCATGGATATCCGCGGTCTGGGTTACGTCACCCTGCTGTCCACCGACCTGGCGCAATGGCGTCATTACGCAACCCAGGTGCTGGGCATGATGGTGGCCGGCGAGGGCGCTGACAGCGCGCACCTGTACCTGAAAATGGACGAGCGCCCGTACCGTATCCTGGTGCTCCGCAGCGAGCAGGACGGCTTCGGTGCCTGCGGTTGGGAGCTGGCCGGCGAGGCCGCGTTCGAGCAGGCGATCGCCGAGCTGCAGCAGGCCGATATCGCGGTTGAGCGCGGCAACGCTGCCCAGGCTGAACTGCGCAAGGTCCAGGCCCTGGCGCAGTTCTGCGACCCGGACGGCAACCGCCACGAGCTGTTCTGGGGCCCGCGCCAGGATTTTGCCCGCTTTGTCTCGCCGGTGGCGGTCAAGGGCTTTGTCACCCATGAGCTGGGCATGGGCCACGTGGTGCTGCCGGCGCCAACCTTTGAGCGCTGCCGCGATTTTTATCAGCGGGTCATGGGCTTTGGTCTTTCGGACCTGATGAAAGTGCGCTTCACCCCAGACCCGGCCGAGCCGGAAAAACGCATTCACTTCCTGCACTGCAACAACGGCCGTCACCACTCCCTGGCGATCTTCGAATGCCCGGTGCCCCATGGCTGCGTGCACATGATGGTCGAAGTCGACGGCCTGGACGAGGTCGGCCGCGCCCTGGACCGCATGCACGCCCACGGCGTCAAGCTCTCGGCCACCCTCGGCCAGCACACCAACGACCAGATGGTCTCGTTCTACATGAAAACCCCGGCAGGCTTTGACCTGGAGTACGGCTGTGACGGCCTGGTGGTCGACTGGAACCAGCACACCCCCTTCGAAAGCACGGTGGTCAGCCACTGGGGCCACGACTTCAGTGTCGGCCGCCAATGAGGACAACGATGATGGACAAACAAATGACCACGGCGCAGATGGTCGGCCAGCTACGTGACGGCATGACCCTCGGCATTGGTGGCTGGGGCCCGCGGCGCAAGCCCATGGCGCTGATCCGCGAGATCCTGCGTTCCGACCTCAAGGACCTGACCGTGGTCGCCTACGGCGGCGCCGACGTCGGCATGCTCTGCGCGGCCGGCAAGGTGAAGAAGCTGGTGTTCGCCTTCGTCTCGCTCGATTTCATTCCGCTCGAGCCGTACTTTCGCAAGGCCCGCCAGGACGCCGCCATCGAGGTGATGGAGATCGACGAAGGCATGCTCCTGCTTGGCCTGCGCGCCGCGGCCATGGGCGTGCCGTTCATTCCCACGGCGGTCGGCCTGGGCACCGATGTGCTGCGCCACAACCCGCAGATCAAGCTGGTGGCTTCACCCTATGCCGACGGCAAGGACTGGGTGGCGATGCCGGCGCTCACGCTCGACGCCGCGCTGATCCACGTCGACCGTGCCGATGCCCGCGGGGTCTGCCAGATCAGCGGCCCCGACCATTACATGGATGACCTGTTCGTCCGCGCTGCCCGCCACAGCTACGTCACTTGCGATCACCTGGTCGACAGCGACTACTTCCACAGTGCGCCGGAGCGCGCTCATCAAGTGTTCTGGGAGCGCAACCTGACCACCGCGGTGGCCCATGTGCCGGGCGGTGCGCACCCCTCGTCGTGCGCGCCGCTGTACGGCTTCGATGTGCCGCACTTCAAGGCCTACACCGCCTCGGCCCAGGCCGAGGAGGGCTGGCAGGCCTATGTCGAGCAATTTGTCGCCTGCTCCCACGAGCAGTACCTGGAACAGGTCGGTGGCCTGGCCGCCATCCGCCAGCTTCCCCTGCCGGTTTTCTAAGCGAGTTTCCCTATGACCACGCCAGCTACGACGTACAGCCTCGCCGAACTGATGATCTGCGCCGCCTCCGAGGCCTGGCGCGACGACGGTGAAGTCCTGGCCACCGGCATCGGGGTGATCCCGCGCCTGGCCGCCTCCCTGAGCATGCTGACCAGCAACCCGCAGCTGTTGATGACCGACTCGGAAGCCTACATGGTCGCTGAACCGGTACCCCTCGGCGCGCGCAACGGCTATCAAGCCAAGCGCGATAGCTGGATGGGTTTTTCGCGAATCTTCGACAACGTCTGGGGCGGCAAGCGCCATGCGCTGGTCGGTCCGATCCAGATCGACCGCTTCGGCCAGGCCAACCTGTCGTGCATCGGCGACTACGCCCGGCCCAAGGCGCAGATGCTCGGGGTGCGCGGCCTGCCGGGCAACTCGATCAGCCATGCCAACTCGTTTTTCGTGCCCAGCCACAACCGCCGGGTGTTCGTCGAAGGCGAGGTCGATATGGTCTCGTCGATCGGCTACAACCCCGCGCGCCTGGCCCGTGGCTGGGCGCTGGACGAGGTGGACATCCGCCTGATCGTCACCGACCTGTGTGTCCTCGATTTCCAGGGCCCGCAGCACCAGGTGCGGATTCGCTCGCTGCACCCGGGGGTGAGCGTCGACGAGGTCCAGGACAACACCGGCTTCGCCTTGCAGGTGGACGCCGATTGCCCGGTCACCGCCGCGCCAAGCGAGGCGCAGCTGCAGCTGATCCGTCGCCTCGACCCGCACAACCTGCGGGCCAGCCAGTTGAAAGACAACCCCGCCGGCCAGCGCAACCTGCGTTGAGCCGGGCCCGGGCAGTACGCCTTGCCGGAGAAGCAATCGATGAGCGAGCAGAACAATAACAACCAGGCCGAGGTGGTGCTGTACGAGGTCCGTGGCGAGGTGGCCATGGTCACCATGAACCGCCCGGAGTACCACAATGCCCAGAACTCGCGCATGACCTACGCGCTGGACGCGGCGTTTCGCCGGGCCTGCGCCGACGACGCGATCAAGGTCATCGTGCTGTGCGGGGCCGGCCGGCATTTTTCGGCCGGCCACGACATCGGCACGCCGGAGCGCGACGTCAACCAGAGCTTCGAGCGCGTCAGCCTGTGGTACGACCACGTCGACAAGCCGGGCGGCGAGTTTCTCTATGCCCGCGAGCAGGAAGTGTACCTGGGCATGTGCCGGCGCTGGCGCGAGATGCCCAAGCCGACCATCGCCATGGTCCAGGGCGCGTGCATTGCCGGCGGCCTGATGCTGGCCTGGGTCTGCGACCTGATCGTCGCCAGCGAGGATGCCTACTTCACTGATCCGGTGGTGCGCATGGGCATCCCCGGGGTCGAATACTTTGCCCACGTGCATGAGCTCAACCCGCGGATCGCCAAGGAGTTCCTGTTCATGGGCACACCGATGCCGGCGCCGCGCGCCTACCAGATGGGCATGGTCAACCGGGTGGTGGCGCGCGAGGCCCTGGAGCAGGAAACCCTGGCCATCGCCGAACGCATTGCGCAGATGCCGCGCCTGGGCCTGCAACTGAGCAAGCAGGCGGTGAACAATGCCGAGGACCTGATGGGCAAGCGCGCGACCATGGACATGGTATTCGGCCTGCATCACTTCGCCCACGCCCACAACGAACTGGTGTCCGGCGACCGCCTGGGTGGCTACGACGCCCGCGCCATGGCCAGTTCCCAGCGCAAGCCGGAGGGGGCGTAAGCATGACGGTCTGCCTGCAAACACCGCTCACCGAACTGCTGGGTTGTCGCTACCCGATCATCCAGACCGCCATGGGCTGGGTTGCCGAGCCGCAACTGGTGGCCGCCACCGGCAACGCCGGCGGCTTCGGCTTTCTGGCCGGGGCAACCATTGAACCGGCGCGCATGGAGGCGGCGATCGTCGAAACCAAGCGTCTCAGCGCCCAGCCGTTCGGGGTCAACTTTCACATGTACCAGGCCAATGCCGCCGACATCGTCGAGCTGGTGCTGCGCCACAAGGTCAAGGCGGTGAGTTACAGCCGCTCGCCGGGCAAGCAGATGATCGCCCGGCTCAAGGACGCCGGCGTAGTGTGCATACCCACGGTCGGCGCCCTCAAGCATGCGCAGAAAGCCGTGGAAATGGGCGCCGATGCAGTGACCATCCAGGGCGGCGAGGGCGGCGGGCATACCGGTTCGGTGCCGACCTCGCTGCTGCTCGGCCAGGTGGTCGATGCGCTCAAGGTGCCGGTGGTGGCCGCCGGCGGTTTCAAGGACGGCCAAGGCCTGGTCGCGGCCCTGGCCTATGGCGCGGCGGGCATTGCCATGGGCACGCGCTTTCTGATGAGTGCCGAAAGCCCGGTGCCAACCGCAACCCTGGCCCGTTACCTGGCGGTCAAGGACCCGGCGGCAGTGATTGTCAGCCGCGCCATCGACGGCATGCCGCAACGGATGATCCGCAACGAGCTGCTCGATGCGCTGGAAGCCAGCGGCGGCCTCAAACGCTGGTTGCTGGCGCTCAAAAGCGGCCTGGCCTACCGCCGCCACAGCGGCACCAGCCTGGCGCAGTTGCTCGCCAGCGCCCTGAAAATGCGCGGCAGCGGCGAACTGAGCGCGGCGCAGGCGCTGATGGCCGCCAACGCGCCGATGGTGATCCAGAAGGCCATGGTCGATGGCCTGCCGGCCGAGGGCGTACTGCCGGCCGGGCAAGTGGCCGCGAGCATTCATAGCCTGCCGAGCTGCGCCGAACTGATCGAACAGATCGTCCGTGACGCCGAAGCGCGCCTGGGCGAACTGAGCCGCCGTATTTCATGAAGGGGAAAGGCATGAGCACATTTAGCGTCACTATCGACAACGGCATCGCCGAGCTGGTCTTCGACCGGCCACCGGTCAATGCCTTCGACTGCCAGGGCTGGGCGGCGATCGCCAGCGCCATCGAAGCGCTGGGCCGCGATGCGCAGGTGCGGGTGATCGTCATCCGCGCCGAAGGCCGCGGCTTCTGCGCCGGCGTCGATATCAAGGAACTGGCCGCCGACGGCAACCTGATCGTCGCGGTCAACAAGGGCAACTACGACAGTTTCAAGGCCATTCACCGCAACCCGAAACCGGTGATCGTCGCCGTGCACGGCTTTGTTCTGGGTGGTGGTATCGGTATCTGCGGCGCCGCCGACATCGTCGTCGCCGCCGACTGCGCGCGCTTTGGCGTGCCTGAGGTGGACCGCGGCGCCATGGGCGGCGGTGCCCACCTGCAGCGCCTGTTCCCGGTGCAGAAGGTGCGCCACATGTACTTCACCGGCGAGATGATCGATGCCGCCCAAGCCTACCGCCTGGGCGCCGTCGAACGGGTGGTCAAGCGCGAGGCGTTGCGCGAGACCGCCCTGCAGATCGCCCGCAGCATTGCCGCCAAGAGCCCGGCGATGATCGCCCTGGCCAAAGAAGCGCTCAACGGCATCGAGGACGGCAATCTGGAAGACAAATACCGCTGGGAGCAGGGCTTCACCCTCGAAGCCTACCGCACCCAGGATTCCCAGGAAGCGCGTGACTCGTTCGTCGAGAAGCGCGATGCCCACTTCAACGGCTGAAGGCACCGCCATGGACCTGACTTACACTGCGGCCCAACAGGCTTTCCGCGCCGAGGCACGGGCCTGGCTTGCGGCCAACGTACCAGCGCAACCGCTGCAATCATTCGACACAGAGCTTGGCTTTGCCCAGCATCGGGCCTGGGAGGCCCGGCTCAATGAAGGCCGCTGGGGCATGGTCACTTGGCCGACCGAGCTGGGCGGGCGTGGCTGCGACCTGATCGAATGGCTGATTTTCGAAGAAGAGTACTACCGCGCCGGGGCGCCAGCGCGGGTCAACCAGAACGGCATCTTCCTGCTCGGCCCGACCCTGATGGAGTACGGCAGCGAAGCGCAGAAAGCGCGCTTTCTGCCGCGCATGGCCAACGGCCAGGACATCTGGGCCCAGGGCTGGTCGGAGCCGGGTGCCGGTTCCGACATGGCGGCGATCCGCTCAAAAGCCGAGCGGGTCGGCGATCACTATGTGATCAACGGCCAGAAAACCTGGTCGACCCGGGCGGTCTGGGCTGATTGGGTGTTCGGCATCTTTCGCACCGACCCCAACTCCCAGCGCCACCATGGCCTGACCTTCATCCTGTTGCCGCTCGACACCCCCGGCATCAGTGTACGGCCGATCCCGCAGCTCAATGGCTTGCCGGGTTTTGCCGAAATCTTCTTCGATGACGTCAAGGTGCCGGTGGAGAACGCCCTGGGCGGCGAGGGCATGGGCTGGCACGTGGCGATGTCTACTGCCGGTTTCGAGCGCGGGCTGATGCTGCGCTCGCCGGCACGCTTTCAGGAAACCGCCCGGCGCCTGGTACAGCTGTACCTGGCCAACCGCGAGGCCGCCGACCGAGACCCGGCCATTGCCGAGGCGGTGATGCGCGCCTGGCTGGACGCCGAGGCCTACACCCTGGCGACCTACATGACCGCCTCGCAACTGGTCAAGGGCGGCAAGATCGGCCCGGAATCCTCGACCAACAAGATTTTCTGGTCGGAGCTCGACCAGCGCATGCACGAAACCGCCCTGAGCATCCTTGGCCTGCGCGCCGAGCTGCTGCCCGAGGCGCCGGCTGCCGGCGATGTCGGCCAGTGGCTGGACGGTTTCCTGTTTGCCCAGGCCGGGCCGATCTATGCCGGCACCAACGAGATCCAGCGCAACATCATCGCCGAGCGCATGCTCGGCATGCCCCGCGCCTGAGGAGCAGACCATGGACTTTAGTTTCAGCAGCGATCAATTGCTGTTCCAGGACAACGTGCGCAGCTTTCTGCTCAACGAAGTGACCCCGGAACGCCTGCGTGAACTGTGGCAGAGCGACAGCGGGCGCTGCGCTGTGCTGTGGGGGCAATTGGTGGAACTGGGCCTGAGCGCCATCACCGTGCCGGAAGCCTGCGGCGGCATGGGCATGAACGAACTGGATTTCATCCTCCTGGCCCAGGAGTGCGGGTACGCCGGGTTACCCGAGCCGCTGGTGGACACCATGCTGGTTGGCGTGCCGCTGCTCGCCGGCCTTGATGCGCAGCATGCGCCGCTCCAGCAGCGCTGGCTGGCGCGGATTGCCGAGGGCCGGGCGCGCCTGGCGGTGGCCGAACCGGGCAATCCGCTGGTCAGCGATGCGCATGTCGCCGACCTGCTGTTGCTGGCCCATGGCGACGAGGTGCATGCCGTGGAGCGCAGCGCGGTGAGCCTCATCCGCAATGCGTCGGTAGACCCCAGCCGCCAGCTGTTCCAGGTGCAGTGGACACCGAGTGCTTCTACCTGCGTGGCCAGCGCTGAACAGGCGCAGCACTTGTGGGCTGGCGCGTTCAACCGCGGCGCCCTGGGCAATGCCGCGCAACTGCTGGGGCTGGCCAAGCGCATGGTCGACCTGGCGGTGGACTACAGCTTCGAGCGCAAGCAGTTCGGCAAACCGGTGGGCTCGTTCCAGGCGGTCAAGCACCTGATGGCTAATGTCGCAGTGCAGATCGAGTTCGCCAAGGGCCCGCTGTACCGCGCCGCCCATGCCGTTGCCCATAACCTGCCGGGCCAGGCCGTGCAGGTGTCCCACGCCAAGCTTGCTTGCGCCGAAGCGGCGGCGCTGGCGGCGAAGAACGCCATCCAGGTGCACGGCGCCATGGGTTACACCTGGGAGGTCGACCTGCAGCTGTTCATGAAGCGCGCCTGGGCCCTGGACAAATGCTGGGGCGACCGTGGCCTGCACAAGGCGCGGGTACGCGCCGCGCTATTCGACACTGGCCTGGCGATTGGCGCCGGCAGCACATTCTGATCCTGTCTTGTTGAGGTAGACCATGCCTGAAGCCTATATCGTCGACGCCCTGCGCACGCCCACCGGGCGGCGCAAGGGCGGCCTGAGCCAGATTCACGCCGCCGACCTGGGCGCCCATGTGCTGCGTGCGCTGGTCGAGCGTAACGGCATCCCCGAAGACGACTACGACGACGTGATTTTCGGTTGCGTCGACACCATCGGCCCGCTGGCCGGCGACATCGCCCGCACCAGCTGGCTGGCTGCCGGGCTCTCCGAGCAGGTCCCCGGTACCACCATCGACCGCCAGTGCGGTTCGTCCCAGCAGGCCGTGCACTTTGCTGCGCAAGCGGTGATGAGCGGCACCCAGGACGTGGTGATCGCCGGGGGCGTGCAGACCATGACCCAGATCCCGATTTCCTCGGCCATGACCGCCGCCGGACCCCTGGGTTTTCAAGACCCGTTTAGCGGCTCCGAGGGCTGGGTGCGGCGTTACGGCGCGCAGCCACCGACCCAGTTCCGCGCAGCGCAGATGATTGCCGAGCACTGGGACCTGAGCCGCGGCGAACTTGAGGCCTACGCGCTGGAATCTCACCAGCGGGCCTTGCGTGCCATTGAGCACGGTTACTTCGAGCGCGAGATCGTCCCGCTGGCGGGGGTCGAGCATGACGAGACGCCGCGCCACACCAGCCTGGCGAAGATGGCCGAGCTGGAATACCTGTTTGGTTGTGACCGGGTGACGGCGGCGGTGTCGAGCCAGACCTGCGATGCTGCCAGTGCCTTGCTGATCGTCTCGGGGACGGCCTTGAAGCGCTACGGCCTGACGCCGCGGGCGCGCATTCATCACCTCAGCGTACGCGGCGACGACCCGGTGTGGATGCTCACCGCACCGATCCCGGCCACCGCCCATGCGCTCAAGCGCGCCGGCATGACCCTGGCCGACATCGACCGGGTGGAAATCAACGAAGCCTTCGCCTCGGTGGCCATGGCCTGGCTCAAGGAGACCGGCTACCCCCACGCGCAGACCAACGTCAATGGCGGCGCCATCGCCCTCGGCCACCCGCTCGGCGCCACCGGCACGCGGCTGATGTGCAGCCTGCTCCATGAGCTGGAGCGCAGTGGCGGCCGCTATGGCCTGCAGACCATGTGCGAAGGCGGCGGCCAGGCCAACGTGACCATTATCGAGCGCCTGTAGGCGCCAGCAACCACACAGGGGAGAGCGACAATGCACAGCTGCGAGAACCGCGTAGTGATCATCACCGGCGCCGGCGGCGGGCTCGGCCGCGCCTATGCCCAGGCCTTTGCCAGTGAAGGCGCGAAGGTGCTGGTCAACGATATCAACCGTGATGCGGCCCAGGCGGTGGTGGCGCAGATCCAGGCGGCGGGCGGCGTGGCGGCGGCCAACAGCGACGACATCACCCGCTATGACGACGCCGGGCTGATCGTGCGCCAGGCCATCGAGACCTTTGGTGGCCTGGATGTGCTGGTCAACAACGCCGGCATCTGCCGCGACCGGATGTTCGCCAGCCTCACCGAGGCGGACTGGGATGCGGTGATGGCCGTGCACCTCAAGGGCCACTTTTGCCTGGCCAGCCATGCCGTGCGCTACTGGCGCGAGCAGGTCAAGGGCGGCGCCAAGCTCACCGCGCGGATCATCAACACCAGTTCCGGCGCCGGCTTGCAGGGCTCGATTGGCCAGTCCAACTATGCTGCGGCCAAGGGCGGTATTGCTTCGCTGACCCTGGTGCAGGCGGCGGAGCTGGGGCGCTACGGCATCACCGCCAACGCCCTGGCGCCGGCGGCGCGTACCGGTATGACCGAAGCAGTGTTTGCCGAGGTGATGAAGCGGCCGGAGCAGGGCTTTGACTACTTCGCCCCGGAGAATGTCGCGCCGTTGGTGGTGTGGCTCGGTTCGGCGGCGTCCCAGGCGGTGACCGGGCAGATGTTTGAAGTCGAGGGCGGCAAGTTGTCGATTGCCGACGGCTGGCGGCGCGGGCCCCAGGTGGATAACCAGGGGCGCTGGGCGCTGGCTGATGTGGGCGCAGCGGTGGAGCACCTATTGGCTGAGTCGCTGCCAGCACAGAAAGTCTATGGCAGTTGATTGAGGTTTTGCGCCGATGAGGCGGGCCGCGCCATCCGCGAGGGTGGCGCGGTTTTTTGCATTTATGGGCTGGCTGCACTGGCCCTATCGCTGGCAAGCCAGCTCCCACAGGTCCTGCACCAACCTTGAGGGCACTGCCAATCCAGTGGGAGCCGGACTGAACTGGCCTAATGATTTTGGACACCTTCGTCGGGCGCTATTATGGCGCCCAA